>CAYWOZ010000059.1:0-18000 GCA_964458675.1 uncultured Saprospiraceae bacterium | reverse complement strand
GAGGGCTAGTACTTCTCACTGAAGAGTAGCTGAGCGAAAGAGCGAAGATGCTATGAAGTGTTAGAAGTACAGCTCAAGTGGCTGCCGAATACTAGCGGATGACCCGACCACAGGATGAAGCGCGGGCGGGTACAGACGAGATAAATCGGCGTCTGTACGCACGCAGGCCATCCTGCGGTAGCCCCCAAATTGTCAAAACCAAAAAAGCACCAACCAAATGAATGATTGATGCTCTTATTATATTATTGAGATGCAAAATCTTGCACCTTTACCTTTCTTCTTACGAATTGGCCGCCGTTGCTTCTTGTGATGCAAGGAATTCATTGACCCACTTGATAGTGTGTGACTTCGGACGCTCTAGTGGCATACCTAATGCACGTGACCAACATGTACTAGCCAATACACCCATCGCACGAGACACACCGAATAGTACGGTATAGAAACTGTACTCCTTCATACCATAGTGTACCAATAATGCACCTGAATGTGAATCCACATTTGGCCAAGGGTTTTTGACTTTTCCAAGACTTCCGAGGATGCCTGGCACTACGTCAAATATCTTCCAAACGATGTTGACAATGTCATCGTCTTTGATGTATTCTTCAGCGAAGACTTTCTGTGCTGTAAATCTAGGATCTGGCTGACGCAATACTGCATGACCATACCCTGGGATCACTTTTCCTGCCGCCAAGGTGCTGTTTACATAATCCGCAATCTGCTCCTTGGTTGGCTTAGATGTACCTAGCGCATCTACCATTTTGAAAATCCACTTGATTACTTCTTGATTCGCCAATCCATGTAATGGACCTGCTAATGCACTCATACCTCCCGCTAAGGAAAAGTACACATCGCTCAATGTAGAACCTACTAGGTGAGTAGCGTGTGCAGATGCATTTCCTCCTTCGTGATCGGCGTGTATCGTCAGATACAAACGCATCAAGGATTTGAAATCTGGATTGTCAGAAATACCTAACATGTGTGCAAAATTAGCTGCCCAATCCAATGATAGATCAGGTGTAATATGCTCCCCATTGTGATAGCTTCTTCTATAAATATATGCTGCTACTCGAGGTAGTCTCGCAATCAAATTCATTGTATCCTCGTAAGTTGGATCCCAATATTCAGACTTGCTCATTCCTTCAGCATATCTGCGACTGAAGCAACTATCTGTGCCCATCGCTATTATAGCAGCGGTGAGCTGAGTCATAGGATGTGCTGTGACTGGAAAAGAATCTAGTACCTCAAAAACGTGCTTTGGAACATTACTTCTTTGTTGCCATTGTTTGGACAACCAAGCCACTTCGCTTTGGGTTGGTATTTCACCTACTAGCATTAACCAAAAAAGGCCTTCAGGTAATGGCTCTTTGCCTCCCTCTATTTTAGGAAGTTTTTCTTTTAATTCTGGAATAGAGTATCCTCTAAAACGAATCCCATCCACCGGGTCCAACTGTGAAGTTTCCCAAATCATACTTTTGACACCACGCATTCCTCCGAATACTTGCTTCAAAGTAACTTCGTCTACTTTCAATCCTCCAAATTCTTTTAGCTTCGCTTTGGTATCTGTTGCTAAAGCCATTGATTTTTCACGAAATTTTTCCTTTAAAGGATCTAAATTCTGTGTGTGTCCGTGCTCGTTTAATTCCATTATCTTTATTACGATTCTTTAAAAAGTAAAAATATACATTTAAGACAGAAAAATATAGCGAAAGTTTCTTAAACCTTGAATAAAAGCTGTCTTAATAAGTGTGTTTTGAACAATTAGTAAATAAGTGGCGGTTGCCAGATAATACCATTTGCTTTTAATATTAATCGCGACAAACAAAATATTGTTACCTTTTTAGGGCTTTATCAGTCTAATATTCACCGCAATATCCTTAGTGGAATAACACTCAAATCCGATATAGAGTTTTGTTCGAGCTCGGAATAATAGTGTCTAGGATGTACAAGGAAGTAGAATGACTCTTGAATTGTGTTTGTCCAAACAAAAAGAGCATTTTTAGCATGCGTTTGAGTAGTTCTTGAATATTAATATCATTATTTTTGCTAAAGTTGATAATAGTTCAAGACATACTAGTAAGTGACGACGTCATCAATAAGCAGTTTTTATGCAATCTTAAATCTTGCAAAGGAGCCTGCTGCTGGGAAGGAGATTGGGGTGCCCCTCTGGAGGAGGAGGAGAAGGCCATATTGGACAAAATCTATCCGAAGGTAAAACCATATCTCACGGAGGAAGGGCAAAAAGTTATTGAAGAGAAAGGGGCCTATGCTTACAATGAAGAGCCCGCGGAATTTGGGACTGCACTCGTTCAAAATAAGGCTTGTGCTTTTATGACAAAGGATGAATTAGGCATCGCTCATTGCGGGATTGAGCAAGCCTATAATGACGGCGTAGTAGACTTTAAAAAACCAATCTCTTGCCACCTATATCCATTGCGAGTCAAGAAAGATGAAAATATAGGTTTTGAGGCACTCAACTATGATTCCTGGGATATTTGTAGTGCCGCATGTGATCTTGGCAAAAAGGAGCAACTACCTGTTTATATTTTCGTACAAGATGCTATCAAGCGGAAGTACGGAGATGACTTTTATGAAGAACTGCACGCTGCAGCCCTTCATTTAGGCTAGTTTCAAGCTTTTACCTAATGATACAATTTTGAACTTTTGAGTTCCGTTTAAAGGGCATATTCAATGTAGTAAATCGCTTAAAATCCTGAGTAAGAAATCTGGATTTAAGTCTTTGCTAAATGCATAAGTCCTTTATACTGCAGAATTCCCTTGAAATTTGGCTAAAACCTAGTCTTAATAGGGGTTCTCTGTTTGAATTTAATCTGTATTAGTTGTACCTTCGCACACATTTTTCGGATTTAGCATAATTAATAAACTCACTATAAAATGGCTTTAATCAGCAGTATACGTAACAGAAGTTGGATCTTGATAGTCTTTATCGGTATTGGTTTAGCATCCTTCATTATGATGGATATGTTCAACAGTAATACAGGCGCATTTGGCAACCGCCCTACCAGCACTCTTGGCACTATCAATGGACAAGAAATAGATTACAATAAAGTAAGACGAACGGAAGAAGAATTCTACCGTGGTGCTTCAGGAAACACATACGGAATTAAGGATTTGGTTTGGAATTTCTATTTAGAGAAGTCTTTGCTCGAAGATGAAGGCAATAAGCTGGGCCTTAATGTAGGAACTGATGAAATCAAGGAACTTATGTTTGGTACAAACCTTAGCCCAATCGTTCAATCTATCTTCAGAAACCCTCAAACGGGTCAGGTGGACATGGCAAGAATCGCCGAAGTGCAAAAGCAAATTCAAAGCGAAAGAGAAAAAATCAATGAGCCATATATTGAAGAGCTATATGAGCAGGTGAAAAAAGAAAGAATGCAACAAAAGTATACTTCTTTAATATCTCAAGGTTTTTATACGCCAAACTGGATGGCTGAACAAGTAGGTGGCGAGAACAACACCTTCTATGATTTTAACTACGTAAAGATTCCATTTAGTGATGTAGAAGATAGTGAAGTTACTGTAAGCGATGAAGACTATAGCACCTTCCTGACTAATAACAAGGCTACTTACATGAATGATGAAGAAACAAGAAAGATAAACTATGTAGTTTATGACATCTTTCCTTCTCCAACAGATTCTTCTAATTATTATAATGATCTTCAAGGCAGATTAAACGCCTTCCGAACAGCCCCTAGTGACTCTACTTTTGTTATTCAAAATGGAGGAACCATGAATAATGCATATGTAAATGGAAGTGCACTGCCTGCAGACATTAGAAGTGATATGTTGAACTTGCCTGTTGGCTCTGTAGTAGGACCCTACGTTGATGGTACTACTTATAAGATGGCAAAAGTATCTGATCGCAAATTAGTTGCAGACTCTGTAAGAGCGCAGGTAATCTTGATTTCAGCTAATCAAAATGACCCATCTACCTACGCTGCAGCATTCACAAGAATTGATAGTATAAAAACAGCTTTAGACAATGGAGCTAACTTTGACAACTTGGCTGCTCAAGTAAGTATGGACCAAACTACTGCTGACAAAGGTGGAGACTTAGGAATGATGGCACATAATTCAATCACAGGGCCACTGCACGACATGATGTTTTATCAAGCTAAAGAAGGCGAAGTAAATACTGTTTTGAATGCAGCAGGAGCGGTATTAGTAAAGGTGAATAAAAAAGTATTCAGTAGTAATGAAGAAAGTGTAAGAGTAGCTTATCTATCTAGATCTATTACGCCAAGTGATGCTACTCAGAAAGCAACTAGAGATGAAGTTCAAGAATTTGTAAATTCACATACTACAGCTGCTGACTTAGAAGCTTTAGTAGCTAGTAATCCTAATCTACGAATCCAAACTACAACAGGCCTTGAAAGAAACGATTTTGAAGTTCCAGCATTGGGTCAAGATCCATCTTCTAGAGATATGATTCGATGGGCTTTTGAAAATGGGACAAACACAGGAGACTTATCTCCTGACTTTTATATCTACAGATATAGCAATCCTGTAACCTATGAAAATTATGATTCAAAGTATGTTATTGCTTCCTTGGGCAGCATCCAGGGTGAAGGTATGCCTTCAGTAGAAAACATAAAATCAGAAATATCTTCTTTAGTATTAAACGAGAAGAAAGCTGCTTTTATAGCTAGCTCCATTCAAGGAAAAGATCTAGCATCTGTTGCTAGTCAGTATGGTAGCTCTGTAGATAATTTGACAAACATCAGTGCTGCTTTTTCTAACATTAAAGATATCGGAAACGAGCCTAAAGTAGTCGCTGCATTGACTACTCTACAGGCTAATCAAAAATCTGCGCCTATTCACGGTGAAAACGGGGTATATGTGTTAGAATTAACCAATAAAACAGAAAGCAATGCTGGTTTAGATCTGGCAGGAATAAAGCGTGTACAGTCTACTAGTCTTAAAAATTTAGCTAGAACTGCTTTAATGGAATCCTTGAAAGATGGTGCCGAAATAACTGATAACAGATTTAAATTGTACTAAACCAATAAATTAAACATATAGAATTCTTTTGGCACAATATTTATACTGTATGATATACTTGGAAACCCAAGTTCGTTCGGTGTAAGTATTGTGCAAAAAGGCATTTTTTCCTTATATTTAATGCCCCAAGCAGCCTACCGGATCTATTTTACTTTTTAATCACTATTTATTAAATTCAAATTAAGAACCATGAATATTGCTGTAGTTGGAACTGGATATGTCGGGTTAGTAACTGGGACATGTTTTGCTGAAACTGGAAACAACGTAACCTGCGTTGACATCGACCAAGCTAAGGTTGAAAAAATGAAAAATGGCGTAGTGCCTATTTTCGAGCCTGGCTTAGAATTGCTTTTCGAAAGAAATACAAAGCAAGGAAGACTTCATTTTACTACTGTCTTAGAAGATGCTATTAAAGATGCTGAAATCGTATTTTTAGCACTACCTACACCTCCAGGTGAAGATGGATCTGCTGACCTCTCTTACATTATGGGAGTAGCGAGAGATCTTTCTCATATTATAAAGGACTACAAAGTTATCATAGATAAGAGTACTGTTCCTGTAGGAACATCAGAAGCTGTTCATGGCGAATTGGCTAAAAACCTAAGTGAAGACATGTTTGACGTAGTATCAAATCCTGAATTCCTCAGAGAAGGTGTTGCTGTTGACGATTTCATGAAGCCAGATAGAGTAGTTATTGGTACTTCTTCTGCAAAGGCAAAAGCTGTAATGCAGCAATTATATGATCCATTTGTAAGACAGGGAAATCCTATCATATTTATGGATGAGCGTTCTGCAGAAATGACTAAGTACGCTGCTAACTCTTATCTAGCAACTAGAATCTCATATATGAATGAAATAGCCAACTTATGTGAAGCAGTTTCTGCAAATGTAGACATGGTTCGTATGGGTATGGGTAGCGATAGTAGAATCGGAAAAAGATTTTTATTCCCAGGTGTTGGATACGGTGGAAGCTGCTTTCCAAAGGATGTACAAGCTTTAGCTAAGACAGCAGGGGAATACAATTATGATTTCAAAATATTGAAGTCTGTAATGCAGGTGAATAAGAAGCAAAAGACTATCCTTTCACAAAAGATTATCAACTACTTCGGTGGAGATCTTAGCGGTAGAACAATCGCTGTTTGGGGACTTGCTTTTAAGCCTAATACAGATGATATCAGAGAAGCACCAGCGCTTTACATTATGGACGAATTAATCGAGGCAGGCGCTAAGATTAAAGCATTCGATCCTGAGGCAATGGAGAACATCAAAGAAATGTATGGAGATAAGCTTACTTATGCTGAAAATCAGTATGATGCAGTAGAAGGAGCTGATGCTTTAGCTATCATTACAGAGTGGAGTGTGTTTAGAACTCCAGATTTTGACAAGGTGGTAACTGCATTAGGAAACAGAGCTATCTTTGATGGAAGAAACTTGTACGACTTGCACAAGATGAAGAGTTTGGATATTCACTATGAATCAATAGGTAGAAATCCAATCTTGATGCGTGCTTATTCTGCATAAATACTCAAAAGAATTGGTTTGGGACTTTTCTACTATTTCTTTTGTCCACTATCTTCGTTAAAAAATATCGCTGATGCTAAGGCATCGCCTCAATTTTTTGCCTTGATATTGATCAAAATAAAATCGCATAAACTGCCCCAAACCGATTCCCATAGAGTATATACATAGTATAGCAAAACCACACATTATACTAAGCAGAAATTGGTTTGGGACATTTCTGCTTTTTCTTTTGCTCACTATCTGCGTTGAAAAACTTAACCGATGCTTAGGCATCGGTTAAGTTTTTCGCCTTGATATTGGGCAAAATAAATTCGCATAATTTGTCCCAAACCACTTTCCGCTTAGTATATAATAGTAAAAGCCTATCTTGTGAACCAAGATGGGCTTTTTCTTTGCACCTATGACAAATTAATTATCCTAATGGTAAGCTAGTTGATACAATTAAAAGCTCGATCACGTAATCAAATAAATTTTTCTCCGTTAATACTATATTATGAAAAATCTTAGCTTTTGCTTATTCGCTTTCATTATCCTTTCTACTTGCTCTAGCAAATACGAACTTGTAGAAAAGCACGATGACAATGGTGTTCTAACCGAATCATTTAAGATTGATAAAGAATCAGGCTTTATAGAAGGGGAGCACTTTACATATTTCCCTAGTGGCAAAGTAGAACAGAAGGCAGACTATAAGGAAAACAAGCTCGATGGAAAACGCATTCTTTTTTATGAATCAGGTGATACATTGATTATAGAATCCTACAAAAATTCCCAATATGTTGGTATTTACAAAAGCTTCTACCCTGGTGGAGTACTAGAATCGGAGGGACAATATGAGTCCGGAATGATGAACGGGGAATGGAACTTTTATTACGACAATAAGCAGCTCAAAGAGGTAGTTGCCTTTAAAGGAAATGAAGAAAATGGCCCTTTTGTAGAATACCATAAAAATGGGAAAATGAAAGCAAAAGGAACCTACAAGACAACTGAAAAAAACATAGATGGAAATAGAGAGCATGGTCCTCTAGAACTCTTTGATGAAAACGGAGTCCTAGTAAAGAAAATGGATTGCAATCTTGGAATCTGCAAAACGACTTGGAAAAAGGAAGAATCCTAAATTATGCATAATCATTGATTTAACGTTTAATTACCGAACCATTGTGAATAAAACACTACTCTGTATTTTACTTTTTATTTCGACTAGCATCCAGTCTATTTATGCTCAAGTCGGTGGTGAGCATGTGTATGAATTTTTAAACTTAAGCTCTTCTGCTAGAGTTACTGGTCTGGGTGGCCTTATTATCGCCGTGCAAGATGATAGTGATGTCGCGCTTGGGTACAACAACCCTGCTGCCCTTAACCCTTCCGTACACAATGCTTTAGCTTTCAACTATAATTTTTACCTAGCTGATATTAATACTGGTTTTTTCAGTTATGGTTACTATCTAAAAAAATGGGATATTTCGCTTTCTGCTAGTGCCAAATTTATCAACTATGGAGAATTTGATAGGACCAATATTTTTGGACAAATAGAAGGCACTTTTAAAGCTAATGAAACGGCTTTAATACTCGGAGCCTCCAAGCGACTTTATGAGCGATTGACCATCGGAGTCAATGGAATGATTATAAGTTCGCGACTTGCAGAGTACAGTTCTTTTGGAATAAATTCTGATGTAGGCCTTCTGTATGCGGATACTAGTAGCCAATTCAATGTTGCCCTAGTGGCGAAAAATCTTGGAAGACAATTGACTACTTTTGATGATGAGTCAGAATTCCTACCCTTTGATTTGCAGATTGGTATCTCCAAAAGGTTAAAGCATCTACCTTTTAGGTGGTCTATTATATATCATGATCTACAGCGGTGGAATATCACTTTTGATGATCCTAATGCTGAGGAAAATTCAATTTTGATTCTAAACGACCAAGGTGGAGATAATATGACTCAAGTCTTTTTTGATAATCTTGCCCGACACTTTGTCGTAAATGGTGAATTTTTATTTGGTAAGAGAGAAAATTTCCGCGTCCGATTAGGCTATAATCATCTCCGTAAAAGAGAACTCAGTGTAACGGGTATTCGGTCTACCGCTGGCTTTGCTTTTGGCTTAGGACTTAAGTTTAAAAGGTTTGGGTTGGAGTATGGACATGGGTTTTATCATGTCGCGGGTGGTAGCAATCATCTAAGTATTAGTACTAATCTGGATTCTTTTAAAGGGGGACTATAACATAAATCTTTAATTTACTTCTGAGATGAATTTGGGAAAGATAAAGAGGAGCTTCTTAGTTCGGATTAAAGGCCGTGATAATAGATCTGATACTAAAGTCATGATATAATTCTGGACCAAAGTCAAACAGCATCTCTGCGTGTTCATGATGATGGACAATAAATCTTCTTAGCAAATGTTCCGCTCCAATTCTATCATTGAGATAGTATAAACAGACAATCTCGCATAAAGAGATTCCTACGCCTGAAGTACAACTTTTAGACTCCTCAATGACCTTAAGAGCTTCATCGTAGATTTCCTGATTTATATAAAATACAGCCAGCATTATCCAGTAGTCCGGAATGTCCGCGGCAATGTCTGCCGCCTGTTGATAGAAGGGCAGCGCTTTATCAAAATTACCCTGCTTTTCAAATACCTCTGCAATGGCCGCATAGAATACTTCGTTGCGATCTTCGATTTGCATAGCTATAAGGTAGGCGTTAATTGCTTTTTGCAACAAATTTTTCTGACAGTAATATTCTCCGATGTGATAATGAGCCATTGCATTTTTCGGATTCAATCGGACCGCTTTTTTAAAATGGTTAAAAGCCATAACCGTTTGCCCATTGTGAAAATGACAAACCCCCATCTTGGTATAAACATCGCTCTTGTCATGACTATTGACCAGCATCTCGCTGTACAGATCCAATGCTTTACTGTATTCTTCTATCTGCATATATGCCTCACCGCCCATTAAAAATCCATCCTGAAAATCTTTATTGATAATGGTAGCGTATTCTAAAGCTTCTGCGGCATCATGATAGTTGTCCAAATTAAAATAAGCATAACCTAGATTGTACCAGGACAAATAGGAATAAGTGCGACGCTCCAATAACTGTAAATGCAGTTCAACACTTTCCTCATATCTTCCGGTCAATTCTACACACCACCAGATGTGCTCTAGTGCTTCTTCATTATATGGGTCTGCCAATAATGACAATTTAGTTGACTCAAACATTTCGTCTAGGTCATTCAGCTTTTCGTAAATCATAGCTTTGTATAGAAGTATATCTGATAGATCTGTTTCGTTGGCTGTTGGAGCAGATTCAAGTAGCGCTAAGACCTCTTTGTTGTCGCCTTTCTCATGCAGTATATCCGCTTTGAGTAAAAGCGCTTCTAGATCATTTGGTGCATATACCTCTGCAATAGCTAAAGAATCCAGCGCATCATCTAATAAACATTTCGAAAAAAACAATACTGCTTTTTTGTAATGCGCTAGTCCTGAATAAGGATAAAAAGTAATCGCCTCATCTAAGACAAAGTGTGCTTGATCGTAATGATTGTTGTCTCGATAATATTCTGAAAGTTTCACATAGTCAGATTCGTTCAGCTTAGTTGGCTGATCCGCTTTATTGGCAGCTTCAAAACTTTCAACAAGTGTAAGAAAATTATTTTCGTTCTCTTCTACCGCCATAAAACTTAAACTGAAAATTAATTTGTGAATGAATAGCTCTGTCTCAAATTAACGAATTAATTTGCTTCTATCGCACTTCTAAAAGGACTATTTCACATATTTATTTTTCGAATTTAAATTTCTAATAATCTATTTAACAGATTGTTTTTCACCATGTTACATATTTATGTTTTATTATATTCAACTTTGGCAATACGTGCAAATTCTTCATTTTCAAATGCCAATATATTTGAATTTTTGTATCTCAACAATCAGTCATTAGCCAATTGAGGACAGATTAATGTAGACTGTTTAGCCATTCTATATCGATGTTCCTATTACTTTCTATTTTTTCAATAATGCTTGAAGTAAAGATTGTATACATATGTGACTGGCTTTATAAGGAGCAGGGAATAAAGCGGTCGGTGTTAGCATGACTTTTTCTTCTCTTCTAAATATCAAATATTGAATTAGTCAAAAAGAGAATTCAAGTCTTCAATGCAGAAATTTATGGAAGAATATTATTTTTGACGCATGGCCAAGAAAAAAATACTTGCATCATTTTATAAAAAAGGCATCTTAGAAGCGGGCTGTGATGAGGCTGGGCGTGGCTGCCTTGCTGGTCCTGTTTTTGCAGCGGCAGTTATCCTTCCCGCAAAACACAAACTTCAAGACCTTGATGACTCCAAAGTTTTGACGCTTGAAATTCGAAAGGAACTTAGACAGCGTATTGAAAACGAATCCCTTGCCTGGGCAGTTGCTTCTGTCACCCCTCGAGAGATTGAAAAAATAAATATCCTCAACGCCTCCTTTAAGGCCATGCATAAAGCGGTTAAAAAATTACAAACCCGACCAGAGCTTCTTTTGATAGACGGCAATCGCTTCAATCCTTATTTGGGTATTCCGAATGTGTGCATCATCAAGGGGGACAGCAAGTATGCTTCTATCGCTGCGGCTTCTATTCTAGCGAAGACTTATCGGGATGATTACATGCTCAAGCTCGATAAAAAATTTCCTCAGTACGCATGGCAAAGTAATAAGGGGTATCCTACTAAGGCGCATCGATCTGCTATTGCTAGTCATGGGCCTTGTGTGCATCATCGGAAGACGTTTAGGTTGTTGGGGGTGGAGTGAAGAGATATATGATGTGTGGGATGGGAGACGGATGGTGTTCCTGGATGGGAGACGGATAGCAATCCGTCTTTACGCGCTGGATGTGAAGAGGGGTTTGGGGCCATCCCCTCGTTTTGAGACGCGATGAGTCGGCGTCTCTACACTTGGGTCGTGTCGTCCGCTAATATTCCCCTTCTGCGCTTCGGAGACGCGATGAATCGGCGTCTCTACGGCTAACACCACTGGTCATACCGCTACCACCACTTGTCCTCACGGGCTCTGCCTGAAACGGCTCGCCTGGTGAATTAATCCATCTTTAAAAACTTTCCACTGCCTAGGCTACCATCTGACATTCTAGCTTTTACAAAGTATAGTCCGTCTGCCCAATCGTTTACTTGTATATTTGGAGAGATAGAAGAAGTTTTCTCACTATAGACAACTTCACCCAAACTATTATATACTTTTATGTCCTGTATCTTCAGTTGCTATACTGAAATTCTAACTTCTTCTTTAGTGGGATTAGGGTAGATGCTTAGATTCGCTATTGTATCTTCTGGGTCGAAAGTGGATACAGTATTCTCACATGCCTCTACAAACCTAATATTATTGGTATAATTATACTCCATATGTTTATGTCCATCAAAAAATGTTTTACTTATGACTGAGGTGTAGGTTATTCTCATAATATTAAAGATAAGGATTTCGTTTTATCGTTAGATAGAAAATCTCAGAACTCCGTTGCATTTTTATCCATATTTAAGCTAACTCAGGTGCGCTAAATAAATCGGAACTATTCAAATTGCAAAAAACAACGGACTAGCGATGTGCAATGGTGTCGCTTTTTCGCGGCAGACCGATCCCACTTTTTCGTGGGTGAGGGCCGAGCTGACTAGCGAGCCATGGAACGTAGCGCCCCGCCTGCGTAGGCTTGTAGCGTAAGCCAGCGGGGAGGCCCCAAATCCTACTCGAACATGAAATAATTCTAAAAATAAGATATGTAAGTAAAGACATATTGATATGCGTCTTGAAAGGAGAAGAGACGTGTGAGAGACGCGATAAATCGACGTCTATACTGCGTCTCTACTGGAGGAACGGGTTATGCGTGCGCTCATGTCCTATCGTAGTCATCTGTCCATGGCCGGAATACACTCTCGTATCATCTGGTAATACCAAGAAGGTATCCTTGATGCTTTGGATAAGGGTGTCAAAATTGCCGCCCGGAAGGTCGGTGCGGCCAATGCTGCCCTGAAACAACACGTCCCCTCCGATGATGTATCCCTCCGCTTGGTTATAAAATGATACGCTAGCAGGAGAGTGGCCAGGTGTAAAATGAATGCTCAAAGTAGTCTCTCCAAACGAAATCTGCTCACCAGGTTTGAGGAACTTGTTAGCAGCCGGAGAAGGATTGGGGTAAGGTATGCCATACATCATGCAGACCTGAGGTGTAGACTCCAAAACTGGAATCTCACCCTCATGGATTTCTAAATCTAACTTGTATGTGTCTGCCACATACTTGTTACCAAATACATGATCAAGATGACAGTGGGTGTTGAGAAGGCGAACTGGAGTCAAGTTATTGGCCTCGATATAATCGCTTAAAGTTTTATCTTCAGCAAAGCTATTATTGCCTGGATCAATAATGATACACTGCTTTGTATCATCATGAATGAGATAGGTGTTTTCTGAGAAATCATTGAAGGTGAAAACGACAACATGAGACATAGAATTTACGTTTTTATAGTAATAAAACAGGTCACAAACCTTTATAACATTGTGTTTGCGTAGATATAGCTGGTACTACACCAGAAACATCCAATTGATTATGAGTGGAAATGTAGGAAATAATTGCTCATTTCACTTCAATCTAGTCTCTATATTGATGTAAACTCTTATTATTAGTTGAATATATATGCTATTTTGATGGCCTTGAACCGTAGAAACATTATATTTTAAAAACCATAAGTGATGGCATTCAGTCGAAAAATTTCTGTCCTTTTTCTTTTTTTCCTTTCTATAGGATGGCTTTCTAGTCAAACTTCTACAGTAGAGTTTGGTAAAAACAGGGTTCAACATCACGATGATTTTGATCAATGGCTACAATACGAGACGGCCAACTTCGTAACCTACTGGTATGGAAAAGCACAAAATGTGGGACAAGCTGCGGTGCAATTGGCTGAACTCGACCACGATGAAATACAAGGCATCCTAGAACATAGAATCAATGATAAAATAGAACTAATCGTATATGGCGATGTCACAGATCTGAAGCAATCTAATATTGGGTCTGAGGACGCTTTCATCAACAATGCTGGTCAGACTAAGATAGTAGGAAAAAAGGTTTTCATTTATTTCAACGGAGACCACAATCACCTGCGCAAGCAAATCAGAGAAGGGATTGCTTCTGTCTATCTCAATGCTATGTTGTTTGGTTCAAATATTCAAGAAATTGTTCAGAATGCGGTGATGCTTAATTTGCCGGATTGGTTTAAAGATGGGCTAGTCGCATACATTGGAGAGTCTTGGAATACAAACCTTGATAACTCTTTAAAAGATATCATACTTAGTGAAGACTTCGAGGGATTTAGAAGAGAGGTGGAGAAAGACCCTTATTTGTTAGGGCAGTCTTTGTGGTTTTACATGAGTGAAAACTACGGAAAATCTACAGTATCTAACCTTCTTTACCTAACACGGATTAACAGATCTGTGGAGAGTGGCTTTTTATATGTACTAGGGAATTCTTTTGACCGAACTATCAAAGAGTGGGAAAGTTTTTTTAGAAGCAGATATGCTAGAGATGAAGATCAAAGGGTAAGTGATCTAGGTAAAGAACTGCTCATTAAGAATAAGCGGAACTCTCCAATTAGTCATCTAAAGTTGAGCCCTAATGGTCAACATCTAGCGTATGTAGAAAATGAAATAGGAAAGATAAAAGTCTTTGTCTATGACTTGCTTAGTGATGAAAGAGAATTGCTTTTTAAAACGGGATTTCGAAATGCTTTTCAAGCTACGGACTATAATTATCCATTATTGGCATGGAAACCAAATGGAGCGGAACTATCTATATTATATGAGAAGCGTGACGTGGCCTACTTTCATACTATAGATATTGCTACTAAGCTGAATACAACTGAACCACTAGATCCGCAATATATGCGTGTCTTGAGTATGGACTACTTCAACAACTCTGAATTGGTGATGTCCGCTATAGTGGGAGGGTATTCAGATTTATTTATTTACCAAACACTTAATCGTCAGACACGGCGCATCACGCAGGATTATCATGATGACCTAGATGTGCACGTAGTTAATACCGGAAACAAATTAGGAGTGCTTTTTGCATCGAATCGAAGCGAGCTATTGATTAAGCCTGAAAAACTAGACACCATTCTTCCTGTTACGAATATGGATATTTTCTATTACGATTTAGAGAATAAGAATAGTGAACTCATCCGGGTTACCAATACGCCTCTTGCTAGCGAAAGACAACCTGTAGGAATAGATAGTACTTACTTTTCTTACTTAAGTGATGAGACTGGTATTCGAAATAGATACACGGGCCAATTTGAAGACTATATCGCTTACTACAATCAGCACATCACTTTTACTGATGACACAGAGGTAATTATTCCTCAGGATTCCATTTTGGAAAGACTCGACTCTACTCTGGTAAAGGATATTAGCATAAAGCCATTCTATAAGCAAAGAGCTATAACACATGTCAACTCCAACTATAATAGAAGTATATGGCTGCAAGATATCATAGCTGATCAAGCAATCAGCGCTATAACTGTACAAGGAAAGTATAAAATTTTTAAGCAAACTTATTCTCCAACTGAATTAGCCGCCCCGGAAAATACTATGTTCATAAAACAGATAGAGCAATTTGGCGGAGTGTCTGGATTTTCATTGCAAGAAAATTTCTCTTTTGACAATCCTGTTCTCATCAAAGCAGAGGACAAGGAAAAAGATGTTGTCGTAGAAGACGAGCAAGAAGAAATCGATATTGACAATTATTCTTTTCAAAGCGAATTTGACGAAGAAGAAGAGGTGGCTATAATCGATCAAGATTCTGATGATGGCGAGATTGCATTTGAGGAAGAAACTTTATTTGCTGAAAGTGAAACGAAGAAAGAAAAAGAAATAATCAAGTTTAAGACAGCTAGAATCACGGCCTACAGAGTTCGATTTAGAACAGATTTTATTACCACTAACCTTGACAATAGTCTTCTATTTGATGGGCTCAATACCTTCTCGACTACAGACAATACATTCAACACTCCTCCGCCCGGAATTTTAATCAAAGCCAATTTTAAGGATCTATTTGAGGACTACCAACTGGAAGGGGGTATGCGATTACCGACTACTTTTAATGGCTCAGAATTCTTCTTAGTATTTGACGCCAAAAAGAAATTGTTAGATAAGCGATTCGCCGCTTATCGTCGTGTAAGAAGAGAAAGTGAAAATGCAATTAACACTACGATGAACAGACCTCGTAGAGAATTTATCACGACACTTGGTCAATATGAAGTAAGATATCCTTTAGACATATTCACGAGCATAAGAGCTAGGGCTACGCTAAGAAATGACAGAATCTCCGAATTGGCTACTGATGTAATTTCTCTAAATACTCCAAGTAATAATCAACAAAGAGTAGGGCTAAGATTGGAGTACGTGTTTGACAATACCCTAGATGTATCTATCAACATCAAGCATGGTACCCGATACAAAGTATTTGCCGAGATAGTAAGAAGATTCAGCCTTACCCTAGATGAAGAATTAGACTTTGATGCGGGCACTGGATTTTTGAATGTTTTTGGCTTTGATGCGCGTCATTACCAAAGATTGGACAAGCATTCTATACTTGCTGTAAGAGCTGCTGGTGCTACTTCGTTTGGGCAAGAGCAAATTTTATACTTCTTAGGGGGTACGGACAATTGGTTATTCAACCAATTCAACAATGACATTCCAATCCCACAGACTCAGGAGTTCGCATTCCAGACATTGGCTACCAACTTGCGTGGCTTTGACCAAAACATCAGAAATGGAACTTCTTATGCTTTAGTTAATGCTGAACTACGAGTGCCTATTTTCAGATACTTTTCAAAACGCGCCATTCGTAATAATTTCATAAGAAACTTCCAATTGGTTGCCTTTGGTGATGTTGGTACAGCATGGCATGGGAACAACCCATTTAGCACCGACAACCCGCTTAATATAGTCGACCTCAGTGTCCCTGGGAATCCAGTAGAAGTTAGAGTGAACTTCTTTAGGGACCCTATTGTGGCTGGATATGGAGTAGGTGCAAGAGCAGTTCTATTTGGATATTTTCTGCGTTTAGATTATGCACGAGGTGTAGAAACTGGGCAAGTACAAGATGGCCAATTTTATCTGTCCCTAGGAACGGATTTTTGATTTGTTTATCGGGATGTAAATAAGCTTTGCTGGCTGTTTTTTTCCTTCACTAGAGATGTACAGATTGCCAAAGGGGTCAAAGCACATTCCTTCTGGTTGTTCAAAAATATTTTTGTCTAGCTTTGATAGATGTACAAGGGATTTATTTTTTCTATCATAGACCAGTAGACATTTGCTCTGAGAAGATAACACATAGATGTTTGTGCTCTGGGGATGAATCGCAATAGAGGAAGGACCGAAGTGCATATATTCCATCTCCTCATTTTGTATTTTCTTAAACTTTTTCCTCTCCTCTTCAGTCTCGTAATGCTCTACAATATACTGGCTCATTTCTTCTCTTTTAATCACTAGAAAAGGCTCACTATCCATTTCCTTTTTTATTAGATCATAATAAAATACCCCTCGTTCATTTTGATGATCTTCATCTATGTATTGCTTACAACTTATCAATAAGCCATTTGACACTGGATCAAATGTAAGTCCTTCGATGTCATGCTTTTTTTTAAGGGAAGTCTTGAACTTAATTGACTTCTGGTCATCCACACCTTTCATTATCTCATGTAAAGTGCCGCTACTTTTTATAGCAAATATCTTATTGTCTACAGTGGCTATTGCTTCAAAGTCTCCTGGTCTACTAAATTTTTTCTTTTTTATAATATGCCCATCTTTTCTATCTAGCACGTACACTATTCCGTTTTCGTCTTCTACGGCATATAGCTGATCCGACTCATCATCATATGCCAAGCCAGATATTTCTAATAGCTCTTCGGATAAATTAAAAGTAGTCAGCTCAGAAAAGTCATAAGGAAAAATGACATCTTTCTCAAGGTCCGAATCTGCGATAGCTTTTTTGCCTGTCGTACAAGATGCCATCCCAATCGAGCATAAAAATCCAAAAATTAAATATTTATGATAGCTCATCGATCTTCATTTTGATGCTGAAATGAGGAGTCTTACTATATAGCCTTTTTATTTCTGTCTGTGCCGATGATTTTGCTAGTGGCTTCAACTTACTTATCTCAAAAATAGCATCGGCCTGAAGAAGATGGTTTATAGCGTCTTTTTTAACACTTGCAAATGCCTCATTCGCCTTTACGACAAGACTCTCTGCAGCCCATACCCTTCCTTGCCTTAACAATAATCCGAAAGTGTCCTCTAGCTCTTCATTGCCTTTTAAGAAATCTACTTTCTGTTTGGCAGTTTCTATATCCCCTTTTACTAAAGCGATATCTATCTGCCAGAGAAAGGCTTCTTCCTTAGATGGAAAGTACTTAATCTTAT
>CAYWOZ010000058.1:0-18188 GCA_964458675.1 uncultured Saprospiraceae bacterium | reverse complement strand
AAGTGTCTAGCATGATGAAGCGAATTCAAAAATTTGATCCGCCAGGTGTAGGAGCGAGGGACCTAAGAGAATGCCTGCTTATACAAATCAATAGCAAAATAGCGGCATTCACTAAAAAAGGATTACATCCACCACAGGCCTTCTACGATGCGCAAGAAATTCTGGAACACTATTTTAATGAGTTCTCTAAGAAGCATTACCAAAAGCTGCAAAGACATATTGGTTCTAGTGAAGACGAACTGCGCGAAGCCTATGATGAGATATTAAAACTCAACCCAAAGCCTGCCAGTGGACATGTGGGCCAAAATAATAAAGGTATTCATTACATTGTTCCAGACTTTATCATCGAAAACAGAGATGGAGAATTAGACCTTACTTTGAATAGTAGAAATGCACCAGACTTGCGCATCAACGACCAGTATACAGATATGCTTAAGTCTTACAAAGCAAACACCAAAGACAGAAGAGCGAAAAAGACAGAGAAAGAAGCGGTGATGTTCATCAAACAAAAAATAGATTCTGCGAAGTGGTTTATAGACGCCATCAAGCAACGTCAACAGACAATGTATAAGTCCATGTACGCTATCATGCAATACCAATATGATTTCTTTTTGAGCGGGGACCAGAAAAAACTTCGTCCGATGATTCTAAAAGACATTGCGGACATTACAGGCCTCGACATCTCTACCGTCTCTAGAGTGGCCAATAGTAAATTCGTACAAACTGAATTTGGTACTAAACGCTTAAAAGATTTCTTTTCTGAATCTCTACAAACAAGTACTGGAGAAGAAGTATCTACTCTAGAAGTGAAAAAAATACTTACTGAGATCATTAGTGAAGAAAATAAGCGCAAGCCTCTTTCTGATGAAAAATTGAAAAATATGCTCCGCGAAAAAAGCTACAACATCGCAAGAAGAACCGTGGCCAAGTACAGAGAGCAACTAAATATCCCTGTAGCAAGACTTAGAAAAGTGTTATAAGGTAAGCTGCAAAATTTCATTGAGAAGGTCTAGGATTTTATATTCTAGACCTTTTTTGTTTCGTTTGGGCGTGCCCCCTTTTTGTATATTTATAGATTTGACAGCTTAAATAGTTCGACTCACCACAAAAGACATGTTTATTCCTATTAGATATGGGGTCGAGCTATTCGAGAGTCCACTTCGTTCCCGTCCTACGCCATCAAGACTACGAAGTATTGCTGCGAGTTTAGTATGCAAGACTCTACTAGACTTGGCTGCAAGAGTCTAGAGGCTCGGACTGCCTAGCAGAGCTAGGCATCTCTACTATCTCTCACGCAAAAAAAAAGAACTTCCGTTTTAATTCATATCCACATCAGACAAAACCTGCGTCCACTGAATTTCAGTCAACATTCCATCTTCAAACCATAGACTAATATTTAACAAATCTGAAAACTGGACGAAGACATTTTCATCTTCAGTCTGATCTCGAGTAAGGTGTAAGTCATATAGCAGCGGCTCCAAATGTATCCAAGGCTTACCAATAAGGGGCATGTCATTGTACATATACTCTTCACCTGTTACAGATATAATTACCAGCTTGAATCGATCACCGCTTTCTTCTTTCTCAAACTCTAAAGAAAGTTCCTCTTCATCATAGTGCCAGATTACAGAAAATTCCTCCTCTTCTTCATTGGGGATTTCAAATTCTGCCGTTGCAATTTCGTATGGCTTCCCTAGTATTGCTTCTACTTGCTTCGGAGTCATGCCAAACTTCACTTCTCCTAATCCTTGTCCTGGGTATATGTTTTTAGTTTCTTTTTTCATAATATTGAATATGGAGTAAAGCTAGGAAAAATCAGCAAGAGTATCGAGCAAGAGCAAGAGAGAAAAGAAACTAATACCTAGCACCTTTTTACTTTATCCAAGGCCGATAACAAAATATCACAAGCCATGTCAATCTCCTCTATCGTGATAATCAGAGGCGGGGCGATGCGGATGCAACTGTCATTGAATAAAAACCAATCTACGATGAGGCCATCTTCCATACAATGTTTGATGACCTCCTGGACGGTATCGAAACTATCCAGCTGAACTGCCATCAACAATCCTGATGAGCGTAAGTCTTGAATGAGTGGATGCTGGAGTCGGTTTTTGATGTGTGCTTCTTTATTTGCGACCTCTGATATGTAATTTTCTTTTAAGAGGGTCTCGAGAGTAGCTAAGGCGGCAGCGCAACTTACCGGATGCCCACCGAAGGTAGTGATGTGTCCTAAGATGGGATGCTCGGTGAAGGTGCGCATGTACTTTGAAGAGGATACAAATCCTCCTATCGGCATACCACCGCCCATGCCTTTGGCGATTAATAATATGTCGGGAGTAACGCCGTACTTTTGGAATGCAAATAATGAACCAGTGCGTCCATAGCCTGTCTGGATCTCGTCGAAAATAAGTAAGGTGCCTGTCTCATCACAACGGTCACGTAAAGCTTGCAAATAATTATCTGTGGGTGGACGCACACCCCATTCTGCTTGTACAGGCTCGACGATAACACAAGCGGTGCGCTCAGTGATTTGCAAAAGGCAGTGTTCACAATTGAATTCAATATGATTGATATTGGGAAGTAGCGGACGGAATGGGGCCGTAAATGTGTCATCACTCATAAGACTTAGTGCTCCCTGCGAGGAACCGTGATATGCCTTGCGACAAGAAATAATCTCTCTGCGGCCCGTCACGCGTTTCGCCAACTTCATCGCGCCCTCGGTCGATTCTGTACCGCTATTGACTAGGTACACAGAATCTAGATGGCTAGGGAGTTGGTCGGTTAACAGTGTAGCCAGAGCCACCTGTGGGGATAAGACGTACTCGCCATATACCATGGTGTGCATAAAAGTTGCTGCCTGCTCCTGTACCGCCTCTACTACAGCAGGGTAAGTATGCCCAAGGGAGCTGACTGAAATCCCAGCAATAAAATCTAGATAGCGCTTACCTTCCTTACCGATAAGGTATACGCCTTCGGCACCTACGATCTCCAACATCAATGGAAATGGGCTAGTAGGGGCTAAATGCTGTAAAAACTGGCTTCTAATACTTGACATACAAAATCAATAAATTTATTTGACGAAGATAGCATTTTGAGTAGATTGTGGCTACTTTAGAGCAACTCATAACCTGATTATCATTGAGATACACTATGCGTTTGGCAGCTAACATAACTTGGAGCATACTACTATTGACGATTTGCTTTTCTTGCAAGGGGCCCACCGAAAGAATGGAAGGGTATCGCGTTCATGGTATAGACGTATCTAGGTATCAAGGTTCTATCGACTGGGCAACTATCGACACTAGTCAGGTTCATTTTGTTTTTGTGAAGGCGACTGAAGGGGAAGAACATGTAGACAGTTTGTTTGCCCGCAACTGGGCGGCCCTAAATGAAAAGGGTATCCGAAAGGGGGCGTATCATTTTTATAGACCTTCCATTTCTGCTCAAATCCAGTTTCGAAATTATACTAATCAAGTTGTTTTAACCAAAGGAGACTTACCTCCTGTGATTGACTTCGAAGCGACCGGGGACCTTTTTGAGGAAGAGATAAAACTATCTCTGAAAGAATTACTTTTCTTAATGCAGGATTACTATAAATGTAAACCTATTATCTATACCAATCTCAAATTGTATAGGCGATATATTGCTACTATTTTTGATGATTATCCGATTTGGATTGCCCGATATAATAATGAAGTGCCAGTGCTGAGTAAGAGTAATGCTTGGGCCTTTTGGCAATACGGTAATCGGGGGCAGATCGAAGGCATTGTAGGGGACGTGGACTTTAATGTTTTTTCTGGAAGTATTGCTGAATTGGATGCGCTTTGTATTCAGTAAGGGAAGTAATTATTTTGGTGACTTGTACATGTCAGAGCAGATTTGGCCTCTTTGGAGATCAATGATCGTGTGTAGGTCTAAGTGTTTCGTGTTTGGCACCACCAAAGAGACCAAAGCAAATTAGTCGTATTAAAAGACACTAAAGAAAAACAAGCATTGAACAAAGCCAAATACATTTTGTGATTGATTGAATATGATACCATTTAAGCCTACTTTTGCACAAAATATAGCATGAATTTTTCCCTGAAAAAGATATATAAATATTGCGAGGAGCATAGCAGCCCTACTATTCCAGTGCTACATAGACTGGAAAGAGAAACGCACCTCAAGACCCTAGCTCCGCAGATGGCGTCCGGTGCATATCAAGGTAAACTACTAGAAATTCTAGTGCGCATGTCAAAGCCGAAGACCGTTTTGGAAATAGGGACTTTTACGGGCTACTCCAGCATCTGCATTGCGAAAGCACTCCAAGAAGGAAGTGTATTGCATACCATAGAAGCGAATCGAGAATTACAAGTGATAATTCAAAAATATATTGCCGAAGCGGAATTACAAGATAAAATCATCACGCATGTAGGGGATGCGCTGGAAATAATTCCACAACTAGATGTAAGGTTTGACATGGTCTTTATAGACGCAGGAAAAAGAGACTATGCCGTTTACTATGACCTCATTATAGACCAGCTCAATTCGAGCGGAATCATATTGGCGGATAATGTGTTGTGGAGTGGTAAAGTAGTAGACAGCAAAAAAGATAATGATACTTCCATTATTGATGCCTTCAATAAAAAACTGCAAGACGACGATAGAGTTGAAAATATAATTTTACCTATCAGAGATGGCTTGACTGTCGCAGTAAAAAAATAAAAGTATTTACATGGCACCAAATTGGTTGACATCATTTTCTTCAAGATTTTCAATGCATACCTTGATTGAAAAAACGGGACAGAATTTGATCATCCTTTTGTACCATGGCCTCAATACCGGAAGCGAAATTCCATTTATAGACCCCCTCTACCCTAGTCGTAGTGCAGAAGAGTTTGAGAAAGACATCCAGTTTTTTAAGCAGCACTTTGAGTCAGTGAATTTATCGCAAATTCATGCTCAAAAGGGGCAATTCTCCAAGCCTTCATTTCACATAACTTTTGATGATGGGTTGCGGTCTGTATATGACGTAGCACTTCCCATATTGCAAAAAAATAAAGTGGATGCGTCGATATTTTTGAATAATAACTTTATCGATAATAATGGATTGTTTTATCGATATAAGGTGGCTTTGATTATCGACGCCTTGAAAAGAAAGGAAAACTTAAGTGGTCAGTTGGACAAGAGTCACTTAGTTTCTTGGTTATTAAAGTTGGGACATCAAGACACAGCAAGAATAGATATCACTGCGAAAAAGATTGAATTAGACTTTGCGACGTTTTTGCAAAACGAATCCCCTTATTTGAGCAGCGCACAAATCAAAGAAATGCAAAAATCGGGAATTGAATTTGGAGCTCATAGTTTCGACCATCCTCTTTTGCAAGAACAAAAAGACAACATGCATAACGAGATATCAAAAAGCATCGAAGATATAAATGCACGTTTTAAACCGAAACTTCGTGCTTTTGCTTTTCCGTTTACGGATGCAGGTTTACATAAAGAAGAACTTGTACAAGTGCGTAATGCTTGCGATATTAGTTTTGGAACCGCAGGCTTAAAATTGGATCTTGCCACACAGCATTATCAGCGCGTACCTATGGAGAAAGATAAAACGGATGCAGCTAGTATTATTAAAAATGCCTATTTATATTTTTGGTTGAGTAGTATGATTGGTAAACATAAAATAGTCAGGGCATGAAGGTAGTTTCATATACCGTTGGTGAACTGGCAACTGTCTTAGACCAGGAATATTTTAAAGGTTCGGGAGAAGTTCCGATCAGCCCTTTGCGAGCTCAAGCACACTATCATAATCCACGGGCCGACAAAACAGATCGAGTGTTGTGGTGTTTGTTTTCTGATGGAGCATTACTTGCATATCGCCTTCTCCTTCCAAGTACTTTATCAGATGGAAAGTCCACTATTAAGATGGCGTGGAATTCTTGTCTATGGGTGCACCCTGAGCATCGGGGCAAGGGCTATGGAAAACAATTGGCCAAGATAGCGCTACAAGAATGGGATGACAAATTGATGTTTGTCAATGCAGCACCGGCTTCTATGTCCTTATACTCCAACCTAGAAGGTTGCCGAGAGATGTATCGAAATAAAGGGATTCGATATTTTTTCACTTCCGAACTAGCCACAATATTACCAAAAAAGAAACCTGGATTAGAGGGTTTTTCTTTTCTCATCAAGCCATTTGATTTTGCAATTAATCTTGTTGTGAATATGGGAAAGAAAGAACAGGATCTTACTCAAAATTATAGTTGGGTTAGAAAGCTGTCTTCAAAAGACTATGATTTTATCCATCAATTTAATAAAGATAACCTCCACAAAATAAGTGCTGCAGAGTTAAACTGGTTTGTAGATTATCCTTGGGTGTTAGAGTCCACTAAAAAGAATCCCTATGCTGACCGATATCATTTCTCTTTGCAGTATCCTGTTTACGAACATTACTTTATCAAGGTAGAAGAAGCGGGAAAACTGGCTGGTATTGCGTTGCTCAAAAACAAGGACAAGCATTTTACGGTGCATTATGTCTGGGCGCAAGAATCTGTATTGGATACGGTAGCGCAGTCTATACTTTCTGTGATCGAAAATAAGCATGCTAAGACCTTGAGTATATACCATAATGGCCTTGTTAACTGTATGGAGCAATTAAGGGTAAGTTGTCTTTTTAAAAGAGCAACGGTGCAGAAATTTATGGCGCACTCGGGGATACCTAATCTCGAAAAAGGCTATAAGGAATGCTTTCAGTATGGGGATGGGGATTCAGTTTTTACATAGGGGCACCTCTATTAACCCTATTCAAGAAGTAATCTAAAATTTTCAATTTTTTATTCCATTTATCATCATGAACTACTTCGTACGCCATCAAGAGGTCGCATAAATTGCTTATCAGTCGCTTATGTCCATCTTCGTCTTTTACTGATTCTTGCCTCAGCAAGTTTGCTTCGGCTCCCTGCCCCACAAGTCATCCAGGCGAGTTTCCCTATCCATGTCCACAGGACATATATTGCTTCGCAACGGTCAGTCATACGCTAAATGAAATTCACTTTCTTTTAGAGGTTAATAGAGGTGCCCATAGGATTATTTTTTGGGTGCCTATACGGGGCTCTCCACTTGTATCTAGCACCACCAAAAAGCGCTTTGCTATGGAGCTGATGACGTCTTCACTTAGTAGCTAAGCCATCCTCAGCTCCTAGCGCAGTCACTTTTGGAAGCACTAGATATCACTGCGATCCCTGGCACGGGGTTAATTTTCTTTATTTCTATTGTTTTTATTACAGCAATAGAGGATGCGGGAGGATGGACACGATAAGTTTATTTTCTCAACTCTTTCGCAATCGATAAAATCCATTTTTTTTGTTCTTCAGTATCTGGCACTTTCAATTTTCGATATTTCTCGATAATCCCAAAAATGTCTTTTGCTTCAACCCCTAACTTTATCATTGTGGTTGCTGCTAAAATTGAAGCGCGTCCAATCCCCATTCGACAATGGATTACAACTCTTTTATTTTCTTTTATCTTTTTTGCTAATTCTTTTGACAAGAGAATAAATTCGTTTTCATTTTTTGGAGTATTCACATCACGAATTGGGAAACTTATGAATTCAATTTCCCATTTTTTACAAATTTCTTTTTGCTCATGCAGACCTAACTCCCATTCTTCCGACCTTTCCAAAAGTGAAACTAAACAATCCACTTCTTTAATTTTCAACCATTTTATTTCATCATCTAACCAATCGTTACCTCTTGGTCGTGCCATTGTTCCAATTCTCTTTTCACCAATTCTTGCATCATTTATCCAATATATATCTGAAATCACTGTTTTTTATTTTCTCATTATGTATTTGTAAATTGATTGTTTTATTTCAATTGACTTTAACTAGTTTATAATTTGTACTCCTCCCACCTTTCTCAGATTTTTCAAGAATATTTTTTTGCAGCAAATCTTTAATATCCCTTAAAGCAGTATCCTGTGAACACTTATTCATCTTAGCCCACTTAGTAGTTGTCAAGTTCCCAAAGAAATCTCCGAATAAAAGTTCGATAATTTTGAGCTGCCTTTTATTAAATGACACAGATTTATTTTCACTCCAAAATTTATGTTTAGCCATTATTTTTTGAACTAGTATGTAAGAAGAATCTAGTGCCTTTTTCAAACATTCTAGAAACCAGATCAACCATTTTGTAATATCTAAATTCGCTCTTTGCGTAAATTCAAGAATATTATAGAATCCTTTTCTTTCTTCCTTAATTTGTGAAGACATGCTGTAAAATCGTTGCGTTTTATTCTCAGACCTGCATAGCATCATATCCGTAATTGCCCTTGCAATTCTCCCATTTCCATCTTCAAAAGGATGAATAGTTATAAACCAAAAATGAGCGATAGCTGCATTTATAACTGGGTCATTAACATTACTTGTGTTTACCCAATCTATAAATTGAGCCATTTCTTTGTCAAGCATTTCAGAATTGGGTGCCTCAAAGTGAACGTTTTCTCTTCCTAGTGGACCAGATACGACTTGCATTGGCCCAGCATAGTCATCTCTCCATTGACCTGTTTTTATGGTATACATTCCACTTTTATTGGTTGGAAATAATGAACTGTGCCAAGCGAACAATCTGTCTGCACTTAATGCTTTTTGCCAATGTTGAGTAGCATCCATCATCATATCCACAATACCATCTACGTGTCTATCGCTATCCACTAATCCGCCAATGTCAATTCCTAGTTTTCGCGCGATAGAAGATCGCACTTGTTGGGTTTCCAAAAATTCTCCTTCTATCTCACTAGACTTAATGACGTCTTGAGATAGCGTTTCTAGATAGGTTTCATCTTGTAAATCGAATCCAATCGCTTGCATTTTACCAGTTAATAAGCCTTGCTTATTTCTGACATCTGACAGAAGTGCTATAATAGCTTCATTACTCCAGGTAAATTGAGGCCAATGCGTTAATTGATGTATGAACGAGTCCATTCTCCGCAGAATATGCGGTGAATATATAGGTTATTCTCCGCAAAGTCAATATTCTCCGCAAATTATGCGTTGATTAGCGAATTTTTATCCCTTATTCTAGATTAAACAATGCGGCTATTTCTTCCCTTTCTTCTTTTTCGGCTTTGATTTTTTCTTCGGCTTGTCATGATTCATTGAGCGCTCGATGAGTCGATTAGAAATTTGGAGAAAGTCCATTTCAGTGATGATGCCCACTAATTCTTTTCCTTTTACGACAGGGAGGCAACCTAATTTTTCTTCCTTCATCAAATTCATTGCATCAATGATAGTAGACTCCGGAGTAGTCGTAACTGGATTCTTAATCATAATATCATTTACTACCGCAATAGACTTTTTATCTTTATTCTTAACACCGCTAAAGTAATTGATAACCTGTCGAGAAGTAACAAGTCCAATCAATTCTCCCTTTTTATTTTCTACTGGAGCGTAGTTGATATTTTTCCAATCCATCATGTCCGATACCAATTCTAGAATATCATCTTTACGAGTGGTGAATAGATTCGTAAACATAAACTCTTCTACTAACATGGTAGAAGGATTGTATGCCTTTAAGTCGGACAATTCTGGCATCTCCCATAGATGTCCAGGAATTTCTTGCATTTGGTTTTTTATAATAGAAGCAGTCAAGCAAGAGAGCGCTTCATCTCTTGAAGTCTCTCCGATCAGCTTTGTAAAGGCTCTTAGCTGCCAACGAGCTCCGTTGGTATGGAGTTTTGCTCGCTCTTCGATGATACTTAGATATCGATCAATATCACTTCCATCTACTTTGCGTTTCTTTAGGCCTTTTCTTGCGATGGGGATAAGCTTTTTCACCAAGTCTACAGCCGAAATTTTTTCATCTTTAAACCAAGTGAATTTGGTATCAATTCCAAACTTGGCTGCTTTTCCAAAATTATCTCTAACGTCTTCCCAAGAAATCAATTCTCTTATATCCTTTACCTCATCTGATAAGCCAACCATACAGCCTAGCCAAAAAGCAGCATTGGCTACTTCATCGATTACGGTAGGGCCAGAAGGAAGTACTCTATTTTCAATTCTCAAGTGCGGTTTTCCGTTTGGACTTATACCGTAACAAGGTCTATTCCAGCGATACACCGTAGAGTTATGTACTTGAAGAGCACGCAATTTAGGCACCTCATCTTCTTCAATGCACTTCAAGGAGTCCTCCTTAATATCGCCAGCTAACAGCACTCTAAATCTAGATATATCTTCCTGGTATATTTCTAAGATGGACTCTTTGAGCCAGCCATTACCAAAATTTACCCTAGGGCTTCTTTCTCTCATATGGTAAGAGGAAGAACGCGTATCAATGGCCTGTTGGAACAATGCAATTCTAGACTCGTGCCATAGCCTTCTACCAAATACAATTGGCGAATTTGCAGCTATTGCCATTATAGGTCCTGCCAAAGCTTGAGCAATATTATACATCTTCACAAACTCATCCGGGGAAACCTGCAAATGTACTTGGAAGCTTGTATTGCATGCCTCTAACAATGGAGTATCATGCTTGATAAGAAGCTCATCTATACCCATCACTCTCAGCTCATATGAATCGCCACTAAGTTGCTTATTGATAGCCTCCATTAGCGCGAAGTATCTTTTCTTTGGAGTCAGGTTTTTCATATCCAAATGAAATAGACGCAAGGTCGGCAATATACCTGTTAGCACAAGATTCGAATTTAGCTTTCCAAGCTTAGATCGAATGATTTCTAACTTTTCAATATTTTCAATTTCTAAATCAGATAGGCAACTTGAGGTGAGCTCTCTTGGTGTGAGGTTCGTTTCTAAATTGAAGCGGGCCAATTCCGTTTCTGCCCATTCATGCTTTTTGAGCTTCTTAAGAGCCTTCATAGCAATACAAGCTGGTTTATAAGACTTATCTACTAAACACATTTCTTGCTCTGCTCCTATCCGAGTGATACCACTCTCGAACCAATCATTTTCTATCATATATTTAAGGGCTCTAACATCAGCTAGTAGCTGCTTAACAAAGATATTCATCTGAGCCTTATCCGAGAGAAGTGAGACGCGTTGTTCGCCCATGGGTTTTCATTTTTTGATTATTTGGGAATTCGATACCAATTAAATCGAAGGGTATTTCTAAGAATTTACCGACACCTTATTCTTAAATATAGCGATATTTAGACTATAACTTATTTAATCTACGTTATCAAAATGTATTTGTTTTTCGGTATAAGAATCTTAATATTTATCTTCTTAAATTACACTATAATTACATCTGCTATAAATTTTTAATATGATAAGAGTGTTCTTTTTAATTGCTTCGATTGCCCTTTTATGGTCCTGTAATGACCGTGAAGAGTTGTTCGAGATGGAGTATACCACAGATGTCGCTTATTCTGCTGGGATATCTCAGTTTCAAATCCACTTTCAAGACATGTTTGGAATAGACACCATGAGCGATGACTTATTAGCTGCAAATAATTTGACTCGAGAAGAAATAAGCTCTATTGTTCCGAAAGAAGCACGACTTGTCAATATACAATCCAATGATGGTTTGGATTTCATTCAGGATATTACAATAAGTGTTTTTGAAGGAGATTCTTTTAATCCAGATGAGGTTAGCAATCTTACGGAAGTATTTTTCAGAGAAAGTGTTCCTCAAGACCAAAGGAGTTTCATTGATCTATTGCCTTCTTTACCTGATGTGAAAAATAATCTTTTTGAAGAAGATTTTAATATGCGAGTAAGAACTCAGTTGAGGGTTCCACCTCCATCGACTATAGAGGCAAGATTAACGGTTACGTTTTTAGTGCAGTAGGGAAAAGGTTGGGTACTACTTATTTGGGTTAATACCATAATTAGGGTATCTTATGTTTTTCAAAATCTTGACTGCTATTCTTTCACTTACTTTATCCCCGTGAAAAAGTAACAAAAACTTTGTCAGACTGGTCACCCACGCAGGTTTAAAGGTCGAAATTTATTCTAATTTCGAATTTTATCCATATAATATAATAGAAAATCATAATTTTAAATCTCAGGTTTAACTACAGTTTGATTTAAAAAGGGGAAAACTTTTTTATCCTAAAACTTTCCTACCAACAGCGCATAGATAGTCGCCTTAGCCAAATCTGTAGACTCCTTTAAAGAGAAACCTTTATTTAAATAATAGTCTTCTAGTAAAATCTGCACTTTATCTGTTGCAAGCATAAAAGCATTATGCGTTTCACTATCTAATGCTCCTGCTTTTTGCATTTGTTCGAATTGGTTAATTAGATTCACTTTCCAATTGCTTACTTTCTTCGCATCTGCAGCTCCTAATACCTTAGGTTGCTTATAAAGACTAATCAAGGCTTTTAATTCTGCATCGCTAAAGTCATCTTCTTGCCCTGAAATATCATTTGCTATAGCAAGTAGTAATTGGATATCATTCCAATCCGTAAAATATCCTGAAGAGATTTTTGATTTGCCTTCTGCAATTAGGCTATACTTTTTGAGCGTTGGATTTAATTGGACAGAGGCATAGTAGGCATTTGCGGTTTTATCATCATATAAACCATTTGGCTCTTCTGTATAAGACCCCAAAACAAGCAACACAGATTGTAGATTTTTGACTGAATTTCTAGCCAAGTCTTCATTAATAGCTGGAGCAATAGACTTAGACAAAGCTACCCTAGATACAATCGGTGGTGTCTCTTCCTTAGTTGGAGTAATCATGGGTCCACCTTTCGCCGTAAACTCCGAAGGTTTCCCAACAGGTCTCTCTTGAAGTTTTTGTTGAAAAGCAATATCCTTCAAATTTACTTCATGGAGATAGATACTATTAATCTTTATCACTTCTGTAGTCGTAAACCCTGCCTTAAAAAGTTCATCTTGTAAAGCCAATGAAGACTGGTAATCAGGAAATATACCGGTGACTACACTAAACTTTCCTTGCTCTATAGTGGTATATATTTTTCCGTGTCCTTGGAATCTTCCCCAATTAATATCCTCATGACTATGAAATTGAGCCAACTGAATAACATGAACTTCTATTCCTTTTGTTATAGGTAACGGATCTGCATACACATTATGGAATGCTTCAGATTTCAAACTCTGAATTACAGCTTCAGTTTTAGAGGCATTATCAAATGAGCCTAAGAGAACTTCATAATCCGGGCTATCCGTAGTTGGATTAAAATATACATTGCCTATGTCAGAAAGTGCGTGTAGCCTTTCAATATCAATTGAACTCATCGCTCCCAATTGGATAACATACTTCGTGGCATTTTGTGCTAGGATTGTTCCAAAGGAAGTAAATAGGGTAAAAACTAAAAAGAGATGTTTCATTTTTGTGTTTTTTATCGTGAGGCACTTGCGACCCAAATGGTATGAATACATATAAGTATTTATTGTAATATATAAACTGTTAAATCTACCTCTTTGTTACGCTCTGGTAGGTTAAGAATTTTAAGAAACGGTGCAATCCATTGAGTAAGTGGTCATGAGGGGAAAAATAATTGAAATAATAGTCGAAATAGTCGTCTAATACCATTCGATATTTTAGATGCCGTTTTAGATTTCGATTAGAATTTTTCAAGTTCAAGGCAAGATTGACTGATGCGAAGCAATTTTGATACGGTGTATCAAAATAAGGAATGAACCGAAGCAAGCTTGCTGAGGCATGAATTAGCCTTAGCTATAGCGAGTATTTTCAACGCAGAAATTGGAGAATTCTGGTGAAATATATACGGTGATCTAAAATATCAAATGGTATAAAAGCTCCATTTGTGACCATCTAATCTAAAAAAAACAAAAGCCTTACGGGCTGGCGCAGAGCCGCGTGAAGGGGTGGAATGGTGGCACAAATTGCGCCGCCTGGTATATCCGCTTTGTGCCAGTCCAAGCCTCGATTTTTTCTTCGAGGTGCAGGACCAAGCCATGGAAGACCTGGCCCCTTTTTTTCAAAGAGGACACGCCCAAATCAAAAACAAAAGCATCCTAATCCTAAATATTCCACCCCGAATTCAGCATCTTTGCGACATGCCACAGATTGCTGAAATAAAAGCTCGCTCGAATCGATTAGACGAAATTCGAGATTATCTAAAAACCCAAAATGCTCGCCATAAAGGGACCGATCATCAGATCGACACTTACTTTAAAGTGGAGACTGGTCGACTCAAACTACGTCAAGGAAATGTGGAAACGAATCTCATCTACTATAATAGACCGAATACAAAAGAACCTAAAAAATCTAACGTCTTGTTATACAAACCGAATGAAGTGGCAGATTTGAAAGAGATTTTGAAGACCGTTCACCCTATACTTTGTGTAGTGGATAAGGTGCGAGAAATATACTTTATTGAGAATGTGAAGTTTCATCTAGACACCGTCTCTGGCTTGGGTACATTCGTAGAGATTGAGGCGATAGACGAGACCAATGAAATAGAATACGATGTGATTTTGAAGCAATGTAATGACTATATGAGGCAGCTCAAAATAGACGACCAAGATTTGATATCTGTGTCCTATAGCGACCTAATCATGCAACAAACTACAGCATGATGAATAGTAAATTTCCAGCTAAAATATTATTATTTGGGGAATACACCATCTTGTTTGGTTCTCCTGCTTTGGCGGTTCCTATCCGAAATTTTTCAAGCAAATGGGACTATAGTGATGCCCCACATCCTTCGCATGTTCATCTGCATTCTTTGCTGCAGTATCTAAAGATAGAACAATGTTCATTCTTAGATTTGGATACTTATGAAAAAGAAATGAAAAGAGGACTCCTCTTTGACACGACTATTCCCATCGGATATGGCGCAGGAAGTTCTGGCTCCGTAAGTGCCGCAGTCTTGCAAAAATTTGGCCTAACGAAATCTGACAATTTATTAAAAGTCAGAAAGGAATTGCGCTTTATCGAAAATCACTTTCATGGCAATAGCAGTGGGCTAGATCCTCTAGTCAGCTTCTTTGCTAAGCCGGTCATTATAAACGAAGAAAAAGAAATTCGACTACTAGACAAAATAGACTGGACTCAGGACTGCACGTTCTTTTTGATTGACACATTAAAATCACGCTCTACAGCTCCTCTGGTTGAGGCCTTCAAAAAACGCATTCTAGATGAAGCCTATTTATCAGAATTAAAATCAGTCTTAGTCCCAGATGTGCGTCAGGCTATAGAAGATTTGCAAGCAAATAATTGGGCTGCATTATTCGAAAGTATACACGACATCTCGATGTTTCAGTTCAAACATTTCAAAGAAATGATTCTGCCGAATTTTCATGATTTATGGATGAAAGGATTGACCAGTGATCTTTTTAAATTAAAATTATGCGGAGCTGGTGGAGGTGGATTTATACTTGGTTTGGCCCCAGATTATATCGCGGCAAAAAAGCAAATGCGGGGGTATAAGTTGACTAGGATTGAGGTATAGGAATAGGTATACTCCTTACTTAGTCCCTTCAAAATAATACTGCAGGTCCGGATACTTTTCGATCAGAAGAATACCTCGCGCATCATCTATTCTTTCTCCATCTATATAAGGATGTATTTTCGTATTAGTCAAATTTAGCTTTGTCAATTCTTTCCTGAATTCATCAGCACTACTAAATACTCTATATGTCCCTACAGTGTATAAGTATCTATTTTCAATCATACGCTTCTCGACTTTAGGGTCAGGTAACTGATCTAATATCTCGTCATCAAATAGTTGAGTCGTACTCGCTATTTGTATTTTATAGGTTAATCCTTTATAGCTTTTAGCAAGGTTGCCTCCTTTAGAATCAGCTTGGACTGGGCTCACCAAAGCATCTGTGTATTGGATATCAATTCCAGATTCTGACTCCCCTTGTATTTTAAAATCAATACGGTTATTCATTTTGTTGCCGACTTCATTTGCTATTCCATTGATTTCGCTTTTAGCAATGGGATATAAAGGACCATACCCGGCTATCTGAATCTTTCTTGCTGGCACACCATCGTTTATAATCCCTTGGGCCACTTTCTCTGCTCGCTTTACACTAAAATACATATCGAAGGGCAATGGTCCCGTTGCAGAAGTGTGGCATTCTATTCTCAAGGTGAGAGAATTGTCCAATTTGAGCAGCTCAGTTAACACATCGATCTTTCTTTTATTAGCCTCCGACATAAGGTCTCTATCTGCAGTATAAAAAATGGATTCTATATTCACGGAAGCAGGAACTACAACGTCTTCCTCCTCTTCAAAACTCACTCCAACACTTGAGCCTTTGCCTTCTTCTATTTGTTGAGATATCGCCAATCTCTTTTCTATATTTTCCATTTGGATAAAAGTCAACGGAGTAAAACTTCCTATTTGCTCTGGACGAGTAGCTTTGAAATAGGCTATATAAATATCTCTTTCACCATAGCCGCTTTTTCTAGTAGAGGACATATACGCTTTAGTCCCATCCTTAGACAAATAAAAATCAGAATCATCTTCTGAGGAGTTGATAGGTATCCCCATATTTTTGACCTTATCCCATGTTCTGGATTCATCATTGTATTGAGCATGAAACACATCCGCTCCTCCTATTGATTTTCTACAATCGTTGCTACTAAAATAAAGTGACCTACCATCTTTGCACAAGTAAGGGCTACCCTCGTCAAATGCAGAATTAATCTGAGGCCCTAAATTAAAAGGCTTGTTCCACTCATCACCATTTTTCACCATAGCGTACAAATCGTATCCTCCATATCCCCCTTTTCGATAGCTAGAGAAGACCACTAAACTATCATTATAAAAGAAGGGCTGAGTATCCCCCTTATCCATATTGATAGGGGATCTGAATTTTCGAGGTGCTTTAGCTTCTTCCTGATTAGCAATAAAAGTATCTACTAGTAAAGCCCCATCATTGTATGACTTTCCTCTATATAAGTAAGAGACATTACCAGCAGGACTAAAACCTATCAAGACGTCTTTTTGCTCACTATTGAGTAGTCCACCCATTGGTTCTGCATTTACCCAGATTCCATTTTCAATCTTACTGAAATACAAATCACTATTGTACTTTCCGTATTCATTATCTCTAAGTCCTTTCTCATTCCTTAGTCCTCCAGTAGCACCTTTCCTGGCGGAAGAAAAATAAATCTTCTCTTGGTAGTTGGGACTTTGTACTGCGCCAAAGTCATCAGAGGTGGTATTAATACTTTTGCCTAAGTTCTCTACTAGGGCTTGCTCAGGAGATGACAGTAGTCGATTTCCTACATTACAATTTCGGATATAGTTACGCACCTGAGCTATTGTCGCAGCATCTCCCTTGGCGTCTGCATCTCTAAGATATCTCTTGTACAATTCAGTAGCTTGATCGAAATTTAAAGAGATATGAGACAGTCGAGCCAAATAGAAATAAGCACCATTGTCAAAATTTTTCTCCTGTATTAATCCAGAAAATATTTTTTGCGCTTGGCTAAGATTATTTAACTCAAAATTGGCCACCCCCATATTATATCTTCCATCTCTATCGAGAGCCTTTCGGTTGGAGTATTGTGTATAATAGTAAAGTGCCTTTGAGTAGGCCTTATTTTCGAAGTAAATATCAGCTTGTTTCTTAAGCTTACCAGTATCTTGGGCAAGCAGCGTAGGTTGACATGCCATCATGGCAATCAACAGGACAAAACCGGCTTGAAAGATTTTCTTCAAAAGTGTTATATTTCTCTTGTTTTATCGAAAGCTTCCAGATAATCTGCCACTCTTCTCAAAAATGAACCACCTAGGAATCCATCGACTACTCTGTGATCATAAGAAAGAGACAAGAACATCATCTGACGCACGGCGATTACATCCCCATGTTCCGTTTCTAATACTGCTGGTTTTTTGCGTATGGCTCCTACTGCGAGGATAGCCACTTGAGGTTGGTTTATGATGGGAGTACCCATTACGTTTCCAAAGGTACCTACATTGGTAATAGTAAAAGTACCTCCTTGGATTTGCTCTGGACTCAATTTATTTGCTCTGGCATTAGCCGCCAATTCATTTACTGATTTGGTCAAGCCCATCAGATTCATTCTATCTGCATGCTTGATGACAGGAACTATAAGGTTTCCATTAGGTAAGGCAGTTGCCATACCTATATTAATATCTTTTTTGACGATGATGTGATCTCCAGATACAGATACATTTACCATTGGGTAATCCGCCAATGCTTTGATTACTGCTTCAATAAATATTGGCGTGAAGGTGATTTTCTCACCGTGCTTTTGGACAAAGTCTTTCTTCACCCT
>CAYWOZ010000057.1:0-18211 GCA_964458675.1 uncultured Saprospiraceae bacterium | reverse complement strand
CGATTTATCGCGTCTCCTGCGCTAGCAAGGATACAAACGGACGACGCGACCACGTACCGATGAAGGTAAAGATGTCGATTCATCGCGTCTCTTATCCTTCATCGGTGCTGTGGGTGACCCCAAACCAACTATGCCTTCAGAATCACATTGTCAATCAGTCTAACATCCTTCATATACGCAGCGACACAAGCTACTAGCTCATCCTCTGGTTGTAAGGAATCGACAGAAAGTAATGTCTTAGCATCCACAATTTCGAAGTAATCTAGCTTCATTCCAGCCGCTTCAATTTGATCAATAGCTCCTTTTTTTAACTCAGAAAGAGAAGTCTTAGAAAGGTTCTGCTTCGTTTCTTGGAGCACTTTGTGCAGAACTTTAGCCGTATCCCTATCCTCTGCAGACAAGCGCACATTCCGAGAACTCATAGCCAAACCTTGTGGCTCTCGAATTATAGGGCACACGACTAATTGAGTCTTACGCTTTTGCAGTTCAAGCATATTGCGGACTATGGCGGCCTGCTGATAATCCTTCTGGCCCATGTATAGCTTATCAGGTTCAACGATATTGAGTAGGCGGCTGACTACCTGCACCATACCCTCAAAATGACCCGTACGGAATCTGCCTTCCAGCACTTTAGTCAGCTGACCAAAGTCTAAGCTTAGCTCTGTTTCCAAATTGGGCGGATATACCTCATTCACATCTGGTGCAAAGAGTACGTTTGTGTTTGCATCTCCGAGCAATTTGGCATCTGTAGGCAGATTGCGAGCGTACTTTTTTAGATCATCGGCATTGTCAAATTGAGTTGGATTGACAAATATGCTGCAGACGGTGATATCACTACTTTGATTCGAGGCTTCTATGAGGGAGATGTGACCTGCATGTAGTGCTCCCATGGTCGGGACAAATCCTATACTTTTTCCATCTTGGCGTAGGGAGGCAAGATAATCCTGCAGATCGACTACTTTTTTAAATATATACATGAATTACACGTTTTATACGGCGAAGCTATATTTGAAGGATTGATAGTCAGTTATTTAATTCCAAAAACCAATCAATTTGCACTGAAAATGGGCAAAACACCGAATTTGAAGCAAATATAGGATTTAGGGGCTTTATTTTTAAGAAGGGTTTAACAGATGTAGGCCGCTAATACATTAAGAAGTGCTTTATTTTTATTAAATTTGCGCTCTTAAATTCAAGATATTTCTAAAATTTTTTGCCCTTTTTTAGCAAAAATTGGCTCAAAAATATCTTTTTCAACATTGGGAAGACTTTGTTGGTCACACAGAAAATTTGATTATGTCGAAGAAAAAAGTGTTAATAGTAACACAAGAGATGCAGCCCTACACGGCGCTTTCGGAAGTAGCAGCGATTGCAAGAAAATTACCACAATATATACAGGAGAAAGGAATGGAAATCAGAGTTTTGATGCCCCGATTCGGTACTATCAATGAGCGTAGACACCGTCTGCACGAAGTGGTGCGCCTTTCTGGTATGAACATCATAGTGGATGACGACGATTTTCCATTGATTATCAAAGTGGCTTCCTTACCTGGAGCACGTATGCAAGTTTACTTTTTGGATAATGAAGACTTCTTTAAGAGGAAGTCTGTGTTCGAAGATTCAAAAGGGAAACCATTCAAAGACAATCCAGACCGTATGGTCTTTTTCTGCAAAGGAGTTATCGAAACGGTTAAGAAATTCGGTTGGCCGCCAGACATCGTGCATTGCCATGGATGGATGACTAGTTTGATTCCTTTTTATCTTAAGACAGCTTATAAGAACGAGCCTCTATTTCAGAATTCTAAAGTAGTCTATTCGCTTTATAATGGAACTATGGAAGAGTCTTTTGGAGACAACTTCTTGGAGAAAGCAACTATTAATAATCTTGAACCTGAAGATCTTAAAGATTTCAACTCAGACGGCAAAATCACTCTTCACAATGGAGCATTGATGTCAGCTGATGCTGTGATTAGAGGATCTGCTGAGATTTCTGAACAGGATGAAAAGACAGTTAGCGGACTAGATGTCCCTATCCTAGATTATCAAAATGAGGAAGGATTCTTAGCGGCGTATCTTGAGTTTTTCAATAACTTAATGGAAAGCGAAGTAGAGACGGATTAAAACTTCTTTATACAACCTTAGGACCTAATTTATGTACTTTATGGGGATATTTCTTAATAACCCGAATTGGTATATTCGATCCAAATGATAGCCTGTGATTAAAACTATTTTAAATTGTTTATTACTGTTTTCATTGTTAGGCAGTTTTGCTTGCAATGAAGCAGCCGATATAGATGCGGACATTGTTGATTTAGATCTTATAGATGTAGCGACTAGTGACGATTTCGATTTGTCTTCCTATACCATTGTGGAGGATTCGGTTCTCTCTTTCCAGCAGGCTACCTCTTTTGTCGTCTTGGAACAGTACCCTTTTGGTATTTATGATGACCCTTTATTTGGGCAAACATCGTCTACTGTTATATCTCAGTTTTTGTTGACACAGGCGGCACCTGATTTTACCAATGCAGTGGTCGACTCGGTGATTATGGAAATTGATCTTAGTGACGAACAGCCATTTTATGGAGATACTACTGGTGTGGTAGGTATAGAGGTGGTAGAGATTGATGAAACTCTTGATTTTACCACAGAATTCTTTACTAATCATGTGACGGAGGTTACTGCAGGCCCTATCGGTACTTATATGGAGGTGCCCAATTTTTCGGACAGTACGAATGTGGTTAGATGGGACGCAGATTCTATGATGGTAGATTTGTATCCACCACAAATTAGAATTAGACTAGTCAATAGTTTTGGACAGCGAGTTTTATTTGCGCCTCCTGGAACACTAGATTCCAATACTCCTTTCGTAGAACTGTTTAAAGGAATAGAGCTTAGACCTACAAATGTGAATGGTGGTCTAATAGCCCTTGATTTTGACCCTTTTAATTCTAGAGATCAGACTAATCTATCAGGAGCTACAATTCAGATTTTTTATACTCAAAATGGTGTGAGAATGCAATATGAACTTGGAGTATCTGCATCACTTTCTGTAAAATTTGTACAAGTTCAGCAAGATATAGCTGGATCTACTGTAGAGACTTTTATAGCTGGAGGTGAAACCCTCGGAGACAGTTTGACTTTTATCCAAGGACTAAATGGACCGAATATAGTAGTTAGCCTTAATGATGTAGATCGGTTAAACGGAGCTATCATTAATGGAGCTACTTTAGAAGTATTTGCCACAGCCTTAAACGGAGATGAAGAATTATTTCCTGTGATAGATCAATTGGTTTTAAGAGAGCAGACGGATGATGGTGGTACTCTGCTTTTTACCAGAGATTTTATATCTGCACTTACTGCGGGTAATATCGAAATTGCAGGAGGTCAACCTGAAGATATGGGGAATGGAATTTTTAAATACACGTTCTCTATTGGCGCTCAGTTACAAGATATTATAGAAGGCATAAGCCCGAATGAAATCGTTATCAGAGCGGCTAATAAGGTGTCTGAGATGAATAGAGCCGTTGTTTTTGGGGCAGGGCACAGTACCTATCCTATGAAACTCAACGTTACGTATACAAACCTATAGTTTTCTTATGTGTGGAATAGTCGCTTACATTGGAGATAAAGATGCATATCCAATTCTAATTAGTGGATTAAAAAGATTGGAATACAGAGGATATGACTCTTCTGGTATCGCTGTATTAAATGGAGACTTACAAGTCTATAAGAAAAAAGGAAAGGTCAAAGATCTTGTAGACCATGTTGGCAGCAATAGAGTAAAAGGAAATATAGGAATTGGCCATACTCGATGGGCTACGCATGGAAAGCCTAATGATATCAACGCCCATCCACACATTTCGGGTAATGGTCGTCTTTCTCTTATTCATAATGGTATCATCGAAAACTATGTTACACTTAAGGAAGCTTTGATAAAGCTTGGACATACTTTTGAGAGTGACACAGATACTGAAGTATTAACCCATCTCATAGAAGAAATCCAGTCAAGAGATAATTTACCATTAGATGAGGCAGTAAGAATAGCGCTTACAAAAGTAGTAGGAGCTTATGCTATTGTTATCTTGGATAAAGAAGATCCAGACGTATTAGTGGCTGCTCGAAAAGCAAGTCCCTTAGTAATCGGTATTGGAAAGGATGAGTTTTTTGTGGCCTCCGATGCTTCTCCTATTATAGAACATACTAAGAAAGTGGTATACCTCAATGATGAGGAAATCGCTGTCGTGAAAAGAGACGGAACGCTTTCGATAAAGAATATTGATAACCAAGTTCAGAATCCATTTATAGAAGAATTGGATTTGAAAATCGAAGCAATAGAGAAAGGAGATTATGATTCCTTCATGTTGAAAGAAATTTTTGAACAACCGAGTTCTATTCTGGATTGCATGCGGGGTAGAATTAACGCTGAAGAAGGATGGATAAAAGTAGGGGGTGTCGAAACCAAAATGGATGAATTTCTAAATGCTAGGAGATTTATTATTGCTGCATGCGGGACTTCATGGATAGCGGGTCTGATAGGGGAGTACCTCTTTGAAGAATTGGCAAGAATCTCTGTAGAAGTAGAGTATGCATCGGAGTTGAGATATAGAAATCCGATTATCGACGAGAAGGATATCGTTATTGCCTTGAGCCAATCTGGAGAAACAGCAGATACACTAGCTGCATTGACCCTAGCTAAAGAAAAAAATGCCACTTTATATGGTGTTGTAAATGCTGTGGGTTCTAGTATTGCTAGAATGACGGATACAGGTTCGTATATTCACGCTGGACCAGAGATCGGAGTAGCCTCAACAAAAGCTTTTACAGGGCAGGTTACTTTGTTGACGATGATGGCTATACACCTAGGATATGAGACAGGTAGAATACCTAGACCATATTATGTACAGCTATTAAAAGAATTAGAAAATATACCTTCTAAGGTTAAGAAAATCTTGGAGAAGAATGAAGAGATTAAGTTTATAGCAGGGGAAATGAAAGATGCTACCAATGCTTTATACCTTGGTAGAGGATATAACTTTCCAGTAGCATTAGAAGGGGCTTTAAAATTGAAAGAGATTTCTTATATCCACGCAGAAGGATATCCCGCGGCAGAAATGAAGCATGGTCCAATTGCTTTGATAGATGAAAATATGCCAGTTATCGTGATTGCAACTAATATGAGTGCACACGGCAAAATGGTAAGTAATATTCAAGAAGTAAAAGCTAGAAAAGGTAAGGTTATTGCCATTATCAATGAAGGCGATGAAACAATAAAAGAAATTGCGGATTATGTGATAGAAATTCCGGAGACGGATGAGCCATTGACACCATTACTGTCAGTAGTGCCTCTCCAGTTATTATCTTATCATATAGCCATTATGCGCGGCTGCGATGTGGATCAACCTCGTAACCTTGCTAAATCAGTAACAGTAGAATAAAGTATTAAAATCAATATAATATGGGTCATTACGAATCACATAATATGGAATACAATTCTCAGAAAGAGAATTTAATTATACCAGAATACGGAAGAAATATTCAACAGTTAGTCAAGCATGCACTAACTATTGAAGATAGAAAAGAGAGACAAAATTTTGTGGAGCGTATCATCAAGTTAATGATGCAGATGCACCCGCAAAATAAAAACATGGAAGACTACAAGGAAAAATTGTGGAGACATGTTTTTAGAATATCTGATTTTAAAATCGACGTAGATCCTGTAGAAGGAATGGAAGTGCCTACAAAAGACAATTCTTATATCAAGCCTGATGCTATGGGGTATCCTGATGCAGTGGCTCGATTCCGTCACTATGGAAAGAATGTTCAGCGTATGATCGCAAAGGCATTGGAGATGGAAGATTTAGAAAAGAGAGGGAATTATGCTGCGGTGATAGGAAACTATATGAAGCTTGCCTATACGACGTGGAATGCAGAGCACTATGTGAGTGATGAAGTGGTCGTCCAAGATTTAGAAGCATTGAGTGATGGGAAGCTTATTCTATCTACCTCTTTATTACATAGAATACCTTCTTCTAACAATAATAGCAACTCAAGAGGCCGGAAGAAAGGCTCTGTACAATCAAGAGATCATAGAGAGAACAATAAGCGAAGTCATTCTAATAACAAAAGAAACCACGGTAGAAAGAAAAGGTATAGCCGTTAGATATGGCATCTCCCAAATGGAAAACACTGCGCTCAGATTTTATTGCTGACCTAAAGATTTTCAAGGCGCGGTTTGATTACCTACTCAATCCACATACTCAAAAAGAAATCAAAGTGGTTGTCTTGGAGGCTATAGATGCTGCAAATGTGATTGCCATTTCTCCAGAAGGTAAAATAGCCATGGTGCGTCAATTTCGATTCGGTTCTCAAGACTATAGTTTAGAAATCCCTGGAGGTATGCTTGAGATAGGCGAATCTCCGCTAGCTGCTGCACAAAGAGAACTCTCCGAAGAGACAGGCCTGACCTCCAATCGATGGGAACCATTAGGTGTCATCTATTCCAATCCAGTATATCAGTCTGCTCAAATTCATCACTTTGTAGCCTATGACGTAGCAGCTACCAAGCCAACTAATTTTGACGCGGAGGAATTTTTAGAGGTGTCCTTCTTTACTCCAGCTGAATTAAAAGAAGCCTTCAAGGCTGGGCAGATAACCCATCCACATAGCATTTCTGCTTTGTGCCGTCTGTATAATTTATTTGATGCGGAGGAGTGTTGATGTTATGTTAAAAAATCAAAGAGTTTATAAATCTAAACATAATTTTCCTTAGTTTTGAGATGCCTCAGAAGTCTAGCCTAGTTCACATCTACTTCAAATAGCTAAATTTCGGAGCCATAGCAAGATTTATTTAACCATTAAAATATAACTATTTTTATGTCTCGATTTACCGATTTACATTATTACTTCTAATAGTGTTTTTCTTTCAAGCTTGCGAAAAAGATAGTTTTCTAGAAGATGCTGATGTATCGCAGTCTGACATCAACACTATTGGGAAACGTTCTCGAACCTCCAATGAAAGCCATATTTTTAATAGAAGTGACGACAATCCCGTTTATGAAGGTCAAACTATCCTGGGAGAGGAAATAAACAATCCTTTTAGTATCTCCAATATTTCACAAGCTCATTCTAATTTGTATCAAAACGAGGATGCAAGTTATATTCACGCCACAGACAGATATGTCAAGTTCACACCAACAGATATAGAAGAAGTGAAAACCTTGTACAATTCGGATGTTGAATTGTGGGATTACCCATTACATTTCCATATTGTTGAAGAAGGAGAGTACTATCAAGAATTGGGAGAAAATGAAATGCCTACTTTATACGCTGTAATACCAGTAGAGGATGCCATTCCATCTGTAAACTATGAAGTGCTAGATGAGTACTATTTTGATGATTCCAATCCTATACTTCTAGCAGAAAGTTTTAGTATAACGGGGAATGAAGAGTATATGGAAGATTTTACAGGAATACCGCTTTCATTTTATCAAAGTAATAGAGTCAATCATCGTATCCCTACATGCCCTGAGGAATGTAAGTTAGTTGCTTTTTTGGACGATAGTGTTGCGCCTGCGGTTATTGCTTTCTTTTGTGATTGTCCAAGTGATAATCCCCCTATCGCAATCCCGAGAAACGAGTGCGGATGCCCGGTTTTTGTAAATGATCAGAAACCAGCAGGCTGTATCAAAGTAGAAGATACCCAATACTCTACCTCAGGTGATGTTACCACCTTTCTCCCTGTAAGGCGAGTCAAAGTAGTAGGTAGAAATTTATTTAGCAACATTTTTACCACTTTCGCTGACGACAATGGATGTTGGAAGGTGAATCAGATATTCAATGGCCCGATTTGGGTAAAAATTAAATTTGAACACGATCGCGCTAAGTTTCGTGGGAAACAGCGAGGGTTTTCTATTAACCCATTTGCTCTTTTGGAAACGATCAGAGATAGATTGGGTGTGATGACTGGTAAAGACTTTAACGATATAGAAGTGAATTATCATTTATGGGATAATGCAGGTTCTTTGCCTCATATGTACTGGGGAGCGTCAACAGTAAACAATGCACTTCATGAGTTTCATGATTATGCGACTGCCGATAATATAAACACGCCACCTTTAGATTTGGATTTTTATTTGGGCTGGAAACAAGGATTTGGATATGCCACTATGACCAATTTTATTGGTAATTTCCCATTAACAAACGCAGTCACTTCAGGTTTTATGAATAGTAATTCTGCTATGGTAGTACCGTTTGTTGCCAATTTACCACTTAGCTATCCTCTAGTTTTAGTAGTATCTAATTTTCTTCCAGATGTTTTTGTAGGGCTGGCTGGTAATTTTTCGGATGATTTAAAAAGATTGTCATATCATGAAATAGCACACGCTTCGCATTATGATTTGGTTGGCAATTCATTTTGGAGTACCTTAATAACTGCAACCATCTTGGCAGACTTTAATGATGGCCGTCCACATGGTATATCTACATCTGTAAATGCAGGCCACCTCGCAGTAGCAGAGTCCTGGGCTCAGTTTATAGAGTTGTTATATTCGCATAGGACTTATCCAACGAATTTATTAACTTCAATATTTACAACATATGGAAGAATATTGGAAACAACCCATAATGAAGTTGCGATGCATATTCCAATAGGATTATATAATGATTTAATAGATGCAAGAGCTCCTAACAGAATGGAACCATTTTGTTCATTTTTATTGACCGATAGGACATTGGCAACCTGTGTTATGGTAGCTGATGATGTAACTGGATTTTCTATATCAGAATTATTTTCACTTTTAGGACCTGGAACTACAAATATGGCAATATTTAAAACTAGTCTTGAATCAAGTCTTTTACAAGGTTCAAATAATACGCAACAGCAAATTGATAATTTGTTTGCTGATTATGGTTTATAAATAGCATTTTTTAATATGGAGAGAGTAGAATACTCTCTCCATTTTTATAACTTATATGAAAAATATACTTTATTTGTTTGTCCTATTTATTTTAGGTTCATGTGCGAGAAATTGTGATGTGCCAGGTGCGGGATACATGTTTGAGATACCAGCAACTCTAAGTCCTAAACAGAGGGTTTATTCTGTTGGAGATACAATTTCGCTGCGGTCAGTATTTTCGGACAATGTCTATGAAAGAGCTACAGAACAAGATTATTTGTTAGAGAATTTTCTTTTTTATCCAGGAGTGAATTTTGAAAGATTAGATACTGCTGGTATTGATACTATTGAGTTAGTAACAGAAGCGCACTTTGATTTTTTGATAGAAACACGCTTTGATTTAAATATTTTCAATTCAATTTTTGATGGTGTTGTTCTTTTAGGACAGTATATCTATGCTAACAATGAATATATCTTAGAGTACGAATTTGTAGCAAAGAAACCAGGAATGTATTTGATGTATTTTAGCTCAGATTTAGGATTACAAGGAGAAAATCAAGATTTCCCTGGTAAATGTGATTCTCAAGGTATTGCAAATACTAGAACTGTCCTCAACGATGGAGCAGACAATAACGCAGATTTACTTTTAGAAGCAGTTGATCCTGGCTGGCATTTATTGCATAACAATAGACTTGATCGTGGGTTTCATGATTTAGGGGGCTATTGTTTCAAGGTGGAGTAGGGGTGTATTTTATACAGACGCTATAAAAATGAAATTTTTCTTTTTATTATTAAGTATTTTAGTATTTCTAGCTTCATGTAACAATGAGTGCAGAGACACGAATGGATACACCTTTGAAATACCCGCTTCTCTAAGCCCTGCAAAAAGGATATATAATATCGGAGATACAATAACTGTAAGTTCCATGTTTTCTAATAGAGTTTATGATACAGAAAATAACAGGGAGTTTTTACTAGAAGATTATTTGTTTTATCCATCTATAGGATTTGAGAGATTAGATACAACAGGAATTGATACTATTGAATTAGTAACATCCAAGCATTTTGAGTTTATTATATCACCAGATTTTGATCTTGAAATCTTTGAAACAAGCGATGGTTCAGTAATAGATGGGCAGTACAATAATTTTGGAAATGAATATGAACTAGAGTATAAAATAGTTTGTAAGCATAGAGGTTTATTTCTTAAATCTTTTAATTCCAGACTTTTTTTTCGAGGGGCTGATCAAGAGTTTCCGGGAAAATGTAGATTGGTAGATGCGAATAACCCAGTAACCGTCCTCAACGAAGGCGCAGATAACAATGCAGATTTACTTTTAGAAGCAGTTTCGCCTGGCTGGCATTTATTGCATAACAATAGACTTGATCGTGGGTTTCATGATTTAGGGGGTTATTGTTTTAGGGTGGAGTGAGAAAAACAAATCGCAAAATTTAAAATAATAAACTGATAAATGTAAAAGTAGAAAAAGCCAATAGCCATTTTTACATTTTACATTTAATATTTTTCAGTTTTACATTTAGTTCATCTTCGGACAAAGGATGGTAGCAGTGGCTCTTTTTCAGAGCCAGCCCGTGAGGGCCGCGCTGCGAACAGCCTGGTGCCGAATTTTCTCGGCATGGCCCCAAATCAAGTAAATAAAAAGAATAGTAATCTTGAGAAGTTACAGTTTATACCTAGATATATATTTGTAAGGAATGCTAAATTGGAGAGCGGCATTAACAAATTACCACATTAACAAATCAACGAATTAACAAAAAGAAAATCAAAACCCTCAGAAAAGAATAAAACAGAGGAAGAGAAGAGTCTATAAATTTGGTACCAAAACCTACTTCCCAAAATACCCGATGCGAGACCCCTTCTTGATTATAGCCCCTTTGCGAATGACGATAATGCCATCTCGGATGATATACTCCTTCGTATCCTTGTCCTTGAGCTTTCGATGACCAATGATTTTGACATTGTCTGAGATACAACAATCTTTATCTAGAATCGCATTTTCGATTTGGCAGTTCTTACCGATACCCATGTTGACCGACTTCTTACTCATCAGATCATCTAGTGGCTCATAAGAGTCATTACCGAATACAATCGTCTTCCTAAGGGTGGAGTTTTTTTCTATTCGCGCTCTAAGACCTATAACCGACTTCTCTATCCGCTTGGCGTGAATGATACCACCCTCTGATAAAATAACTCGGTTGATAGCTGTACCAAACAGTTTTGTTGGAGGGAGCATCCTCGGATTGGTGTAGATCATATTGTCCGCATCATGAAGATTAAACTCAGGTAGATTATCTGTCAGTGCAATATTGGCTTCAAAGTAAGAACGTATAGTTCCGATATCTTCCCAATACCCTTCATAGTCATAGCTGGCCACTTTCTTCCCAGAAGAAATCATCTTGGGGATAATCTCTTTTCCAAAGTCAGTAGCATCAGGATATTTATCAAATACCTTTTCCAATGCCTCTTTGTTAAAGATGTATATCCCCATGGAAGCCAAGTAATGCTTGTCATGTTTTTTAGCATTGGCGCTCACTTCCGATTTCCAATTTTTTAGTTTGTCTTTTTTAGGCTTTTCGATAAAGTCATCAATAAACCCAGCTTTATTCACCTTCATGATGCCAAAGCCCGTAGCATCTTTTGCCTTGACAGGAATAGAAGCAATAGTGATATCCGCTTTAGAATCGTTGTGGTAGTTGTTGAAGTTTTTCAAGTCCATCTGATACAGCTGATCTCCGCTTAGTATGAGCACATTCTTATAGTCGTATTTACGGAGGTGTTTCATGCATTGACGCACCGCATCTGCCGTACCTTTAAACCAACCTTCCTTTTCGTCTCTTGTCTGTTCAGCAGCTAGGATGTCTACAAATCCTTCAGAAAAAATATCAAAGTTGTAGGTGTTCTTGATATGCTGATTGAGTGAAGCACTATTAAATTGGGTGAGAACAAATATCCTATGTACTCCAGAATTCAGACAATTAGAAACAGGAATATCTATGAGCCTGTATTTTCCACCTAGGGGTACTGCCGGCTTTGACCTTTTATCGGTCAGTGGAAATAGGCGAGTCCCAGCACCTCCACCTAAAATAAAGCAAATCATGTCAGATTTCATAAATTCATATTGAGAAGCATTTTTAATGCTTCCTGTGTACAATTTGTTTACGTGAATTCTATTTCAATGTTTGATATATTTCAGCATACTTTATTGCTGACTGCTTCCACGAAAAATCGAGCTTTGACACCTTTTTTTGTAACCTTTTCATTTCTTTAGTATCGGTATACAAGGAGACTGCTCGCAGCAGAGCATTATAGGTACTAAATACACTTGCCTTCTGAAAACAAAGGCCATAGCCTTCCTTTTTCTTGATGTCTATAACTGTGTCTCTAAGTCCTCCCACACTATTCACGATAGGTATGGTGCCATAGCGCATAGCGTACATCTGGTTGAGCCCGCATGGCTCAATTCTACTCGGCATAAATATAAAATCAGACCCAGCATAAAGTTGGTGCGCCAAGGCCTCATCATAGCCGATGTGGACATTCAAATTTTCAGGATACATCTCCTGTGTATGACGGAGTTGTTTTTGAGTATCCTTATCACCCGTGCCTAACACTAGGATGTTTATATCTTGGTATTTGGAGAGATATCGACAACAAAGATCCGGTATGAGATCAGCCCCTTTTTCATAAGCTAGTCGACCGATAAAAGTAATCAGAGGCAACGACATATCGATATCAAACTGTTTGCTTATAGCCTTTTTATTAGCTTTCTTGAAAACGTCTAGCCCTCTCTTGAGTGGAGTGTCTATCAATTCATCTTTAGCAGGGTCCCAAACGTCTATGTCGATTCCGTTTATAACTCCTTGAGATTTGCTCGCCTCCTGTTCAAAAAGAGCTTCTAGACCATTAGAGTCATACCGTAGTTCATCCATGTATCCAGGTGAAACGGTAGTAAGTTTCCAGCAGCACTTCACTCCACAAGCCAGCGGGTTGATTTGGTCGTTCCATTCTAGCAGCCCCTTTGCATTCATGTCGTATCTCGGTATGAGATAATTGTACTCCCAATCAAAAGCACCATGATAAGCCCCATTGTGAATCGTAAATACGGTTGGTATTTTACTTAATTTTTGATAATCATTACAGTGATTTATCATGAAAGGCATCAGTCCTGTATGATGGTCATGGCAGTGCAGCACCTTAGGAAAATGACGCATTGCACTTATCCAATCGAGTACCGCTGTTTGGAATACTATGTTGCGCATATAGTCATCTGTATATCCGTAGCCTGTCTCTTGGTCAATATAGATACTCTCTCTATCAAACAAACCAGGCAAATCTAGCACATAAAGCGCATGCTCGTTTTGCGCAGTATGCGCCTCTATGGTAAATGGATAAGTGTCCTCTTTTATCTTAATTTTTCCCGTGTGGACAGAATTCCATTTCTGTGCTTTGATCCAAGGTGTACTATGCTTTGGGATAATGACCGCAGTATTGTATTTGTTTCCGTTGAGATATTTAGGTAAGGCGCCGACTACATCTGCCAATCCTCCTGCTTTAGCTGCGGGATAATATTCTATACTGACATGTAATACATCTAATTGCTTCACGTTGCCGATTTCGTTTTGTGATACCAAAATTAGCAAAACGAGATGATTAGAGTATATTTATATTCAAAAGAAATTGGGTTATGACTTTTTCGCTGTTTTTTTGCCATTTTTTCGTCTAATGGACTGAAGCTGGTTGTGCGACAATTAGATAGCGAGAAAGGTTTTTAGAAGGTTTATTCATGCCTCGACAAGTTTGTCTCGGTTCATTCTTTATTTTTATCCTCAGGATAAAAATTGCTGCGCATCAGTCAATCATCTTTATTATTTTATGAAGGCCACCAATAGGGCATATTTAGAATTACACATCGCAGTATTCCTTTTTGGGTTTACCGCTATATTGGGAGATTTGATATCTCTGTCTCCGACCATGCTGGTGTGGTGGCGCGTATTGATTACCTGTATCAGTCTATTTTTTCTGCTGCAATTTGGAAAGCGAATGACTAAACTCAGCAGAAAGATGCTCGCTATCTTATTTGGTATTGGCGTATTGGTAGCCTTACACTGGATTACCTTTTTTGGGGCCATCAAATACAGCAACGCTTCCGTGGCGCTCATTGCACTGGCGACCGCATCGTTTTTTACCGCTTTCATAGAGCCGCTGATTCTCAAGAAACCATTTTCATGGGTAGAAGTCGGACTAGGCTTTATGATAATGCCAGGTATGGCTTTGGTGGTGAGCAATATAGACTTGAGCATGTATATTGGGATATATTTAGGCCTTATTTCCTGTTTGCTTGCAGTCCTTTTTTCAGTGCTCAATAAGAAGTATATCGACGACGCTGATCCTATGACGATCACTTTTGTAGAGCTAGGGGCTGCTTGGCTGTTTATTTCTGTTTGCTTGCCATTTATTTATTTAGGTAGCGATGAGCCTATCAATTTTTGGCCCACAAGCATGGATTTTATTTATCTCCTAGTGCTTGCCCTGGCCTGTACGACCTTAGCCTATATTTTGTCTTTGCGTGCGCTGAAGCATCTCACTGCATTTGCGACCAACCTCACCATCAACCTAGAACCTGTTTACGGTATTATCCTCGCCTGGATTATTTTGCAAGAAAATGAAGAGCTCAATCTAGGATTCTACATAGGCTGCGCACTGATTGTTTTAGTCGTATTTGCCTACCCCTTTTTGAAAAAGAAATTTAAAGAGTAATGCCATTTCTGTTTTATATTTCACTAAAGTTTTTGAATGAAATTTTTCAATCTCAAGGCAAAAAACGCAATGATAGCCTTAGCTATCATGAGTATTTTTAACGCAGAAATTGGGAAATTACATCAAAAAATTAGTGAAATTATAAAGCAAAAATGGTATAAAATTTGGATGATACTTTGGGGTCACCCACTGTGCTGAAAAAGCACGTGGTCGCGTCGTCCGTTTGTATCTTTGCTAGCGCAGGAGACGCGATAAATCGACGTCTCTACATGCCATCCCGCCGGATACCACTACCACCGCTTGCCTCTTACGCGCTCCGCTTGTCGAGCTTCACACCTTCGGTGCTGCGCGAGTCCCATTAACCCTTTTTGGCTTATTGCCTCTATAAGAGGGGGGAGGATATGGTGTTGCATTATTTATCTGGATGTTAATTTGGTAATTTGTGTAATTGATAATTTGGCTAATTCGTGAATTACTTTGTCAAGAAAAACAAATTACCACATCCACAAATTACCGTATCCCCAGTTTAATCTATTCTTCAAACAAATACGCCTCCACTTGCTCCCAGACCTTAGGACAATTTTTATTCAACGATTGTTGGAGTATTTCTGCATCGAGTACAGCATCTTTGCCTAGTTTCTTTACAGTGTCTTTAGTACATTCTTTTGCAGCTTTATTACGAGCCGCTACTTTTGGAAAAAGGGCTTCAGCAGATTTGGAATTGCCACTATCTAATAGATCCCTCAATTCAGCATTCACCTCAATAAGTGGTTGGTAGCAAGCACAAATTTTGTCTGCAGTTTGGGCGGTTTGTTTACCCGCTTCTGATTGGCAAGAGAATGTAAATAAGAGGAAGGACAATGAGTAAAATCTAAATAGCATAATAGTCTTTATATCATTGCAAGATACATAGATTCAATGCACTTGCCAACTTGGTTTTGGGCTTATTTTAGACTGCAAAATCAGATTGATTTTGTGGCATTTGATTTTTGTTAACTCTTAGTACTAGCGCCAAGTACCTTTTAAAATTAGTCCCTGACTGCCTCCTTAATCATGACCACATCATTTCCTACGAGGTCTTTGCTATTGAATAATTCATAGTCACCATTATTCATCATGTTGACAAATTTTTCAAAAGGAACGATGATACCTTGTGCGTTTACAATAACAGAATTGGGATTTATCATCACCACATCCCCTTGAGGAGCAGAAGTAGTTAAATGAGAAGGCATATCGTTTGGTCGTCTGCGTAGTCCAGATTCGATCGCTCCAATTAATTTTTCATCGATTCTATAATTGACACCTTGGAATACTGCTTCGACGGTTCCCTTCTTGTTGATTACAACATGTGTTGGGTAACCTAGTACATTATAACTGTGCGCAAAATCTTTAGACTTAGGCATAATATTGTATAAGAAAGGGTTTCTACTATTGCTAGCAATTATAGTGGATATATCATCTAATGAAGGGGCTAGAAATACGACATCAGGATTATGTTCATACTTTCTAAATACACTGTTTAATTTTGGGATCTCTTTAATACAAGGAGGGCAAGCTGCAAACCAAAATTTGATGACAATAACTTTATCCTTGTAGTTGTCTAGGGAGATGAAATTGTTGTTCATGTCATAGCCCTCAAATCTAGGAGGAGTTCTTTCGACCAGTTCAGGAGTAGAGGCGAATTCATTAGCTTGAATAATCGAATTGGTAGACTCTTTATTGATTACGATTTCTTTGAGTGTGCCATCATCATTGAATATGGGCTCCATCTCGTAATCTGTGCCACTTGTCCATTCGATGAAGGTCTCGAAGCCCACACGATTGCCATTTTTGTCCTTAAAAACAGTTTGACTATTGATGTCAAATTGAGGCTGCTGCCCCTGCATATCAGTATAAAAACAGCACATCAGTAGGGAAAAACCTAGGTAGATCAGCTTATTCATAAATAGATATTTGGTCTAAAAACGCTCAAAATTACAAAAATGCTTACTGTAATGCTGAAATATTAGTCAATATGCCCCCTGTTGGCTTAATAAATAATGGTCTTATTGCTTATTTTTGCATTAAATTTAACCCATGTCAACACCACAATCGGTCTCTTTTTATACCCTTGGCTGCAAGCTCAACTATTCTGAGACTTCTGCTATTGGACGTATGTTTGAAGACAAAGGCTATGCGGTGAATAAGTTTGAAGAGGGGGCAGATATATGTGTGATCAATACCTGCTCAGTGACAGAATTCGCTGACAGGAAATGCAAAAAAATAGTACGTCAAGCACAAAAAGCAAACGCTCAAGCTAAGATAATAGTAGTTGGTTGTTATGCCCAGTTGAAGCCTAAAGAAATAGCAGAGATACCAGGAGTAGATTTAGTCTTAGGGGCAGCAGAGAAATTCAGAATTTTAGAATTCGTAGATGATTTACAAAAAGCAGAAGAAACTGGTCTCACCCAAGTCAGTGAAGTAAAACACGCCAATAGCTTTGTAAGTGCTTTTTCTTTTGGAGATAGAACACGTTCGTTCTTGAAAGTGCAAGATGGATGTGATTACAAATGTACCTTCTGTACAATTCCCTTGGCTAGAGGAAAATCTAGATCAGATACCATCGAAAATATCGTTCATAAAGCGAAAGAGATCGTTGCGAAAGGAGTGAAAGAAATCGTCCTGACAGGAGTAAATATTGGAGACTTTGGGAATGGAACGGCGGTTATCGAAGGAACAAAACCTAAGAAAGGAGAATTATTTATTGATTTGATACGGGCTTTAGATGAAGTAGAAGGAGTAGATAGATATCGTATTTCTTCTATCGAACCCAATCTTTGCACGGATGAGATTATTTCCTTCGTAGCACAATCCAAAAGAATAGTACCTCATTTTCATATGCCATTGCAGTCGGGGAGCAATAAGACCCTAGCAACTATGAAGCGCAGATACCGCAGAGAATTGTACCAAGAGCGTGTTGCGCATATCAAGAAAATGATGCCCCATTGTTGTATTGGAGTAGATGTTATCGTTGGATTCCCAGGAGAGACGAAAGAAGATTTTTTAGAAACCTACCAATTCCTCTTGGAATTGGACATTAGTTATCTACATGTATTTACTTACAGTGAACGTAAGAACACACCTGCTGCAGAAATGGAGAATACAGTTCCTTTGCATGAGCGCCGAGAACGTAATGCTATGTTAACTACCTTATCTGAAAAAAAGAAAAGAGCGTTTTATCAACAGTTTGATGGACAGGAAAGAACAGTATTATTTGAGGCCCATAAGAATGAAGAGCTACTCAGTGGATTTACGGATAATTATATCAAAGTAGAGCTCCCATTTCAGGGCCAAAAAGTGAATACCTTAGGAAAGGTTAAGCTAAAAGAATTATCAGAAACAACTGTATATCAGGCTGCTTTGATCTCTTGATTTTACCCCTTTCTTCCTTCCGCTTGGCCTAGGACGATAAATTAGTGATATTCGTATAAAAATAGGACTTTAATTAAGCCAATTTCCATATACTGTTGTTAGTATTTATGTTCGTTTAGTATATCTA
>CAYWOZ010000056.1:0-18420 GCA_964458675.1 uncultured Saprospiraceae bacterium | reverse complement strand
TAAAAGCGGAGAAAATTTACGAAACTGGATGGACATAGATTCTAACACCTTCTACGATGAAGATCAAATTGCCATAGTCCCTATGGGATTTTGCTACCCAGGCAAAGGCAAAAGCGGCGATTTACCTCCAAGAAAAGAATGTGCTCCACAATGGCATCAATCTATCTTTGATACTATGAGCGAAGTGCGCCTGATTTTACTCATTGGCAAATACGCCCAAGACTGTTATTTACAAAAAAAGAGTCAAAAGAATCTAACAGAAACTGTTAGAAATTTCAATGATTATCTTCCAAGATTCTTTGTACTTCCCCACCCATCTCCTAGAAACAATATTTGGATGAAGAAAAATGAATGGTTCAAAAAAGAGGTATTGCCTACTTTAAAGACTGAGGTCAAGGCCGCGCTTAGAAATAAAATGTAAAACCGATAAATATTAAAATCAAAGGATTCTCTATTCAATCTTTCAAGCCTCGGCAGGAGCCTCGGTTTACTCCTTAAATATGTCCACTGGACATATTTTGCTCCGCATCAGTCATTTCACCTGCAAGGCCACCCCGCATCTAGCTCTAAACTTTTTACCTGGAGCAAGTATATGCAGACCCTCGTGATTGTTATGGGCATCGACATTACAACTCATAGGCTCTATAGCGATACTTTGTCTATCATCAGGAGTGTAGATATGTAAGTAATTAAATTTATCCGGCTTGGTCTCTTGATAATATCTAAGCTTGTGGGTATCGTTTTCTAAAATTACAGAAGTAAAGTCAGCATCTTTCTCTATCAAAAAAGCAGAATCAAAATTCGCATCTCCAATTGGCTTACATTTAGTATATTCTTTATATAGAGAATTTTTACCAGTTGGTATGCGCTTATCATCAAGCTCTATTTTCTTACATTTTGGTATACATAGTTGACAATCATCTATGGCTTTCCCTAAAGAAAAATAGGGGTGCCATCCAATTCCCAATGGAGCGTCTGTATTTCCAGTATTTTGTATTTGCAAGCCTAGTTGACACTTGTAAGCATCTATACTAACATCTAAAGTAATCTTATATGGAAAAGGAAAGTATTCATTATCCCCAGTGTAATTATATTGTAAACTCAGATCAAGGGAACTCCCAGCTGTTTCTTTTACTATCTCAAAACCATCACCTGTTTTTATTCCATGCAAGGCATGATTAAATGTTTGATCATTAATGGGAAATTGATATTCCTTATTTTTAAAACTAAACTTTCCTTCTTTGAGTCGATTCGGAAAAGGAGCCAAAATTTCGCTTTTAAAGCAATCGTTAGTTTTAAAATCTTCTTCAGAACAAGGCCCTTTCAAAACAGACATCCCATGAAGTCGTATATCAACAAGAAGGCCTTTCGAAGGAAAAATTTCCAATCCTATTTCACCCGAATCATCTTGATATTGAATGATCTGATGGCCAAATTTTTCAATTATTTTTTTAGAAAATATAGGAGCCTCCATGTTGCAGTGTGTGGTTTTTCGATATGTATTGTAAATATATAAAAATAGGCTTGTAAGGAGAACTTACAAGCCTATTTGATATATTTAGTTTATTAAACCTACCTATTGCTTAATCACCTTCACAGCTTGAAATTGTTCTCCATTTGCGGACAAACTAATTAGGTAAACACCTGCTTCATACTGACTTCCCAATTCTAATGTACTTACACTTTCTAAATCAATCGTCTCTACCAATTGACCTATAACGTTTCTTACAACAATTTGCCCAGAAGTTACTTGATCAAAATTCAAAGTAGTAGATTCACTAAATGGATTTGGATTTGATTGGAAAACTTGCTCACTTATCAAGTCTCTTGTACTATTTGGTGCTGTTTCTAAAACTAAAAATTGGTCTAAGCCTGCCTCTACTAAGTGTCCAGGATCATTATCTCCTGCAACAACTGAAAACTGCATTGTGTTTGTGATTTCGACAAAATCCTCAGGTAAAAATGTATTAGTTGCTCTCCATACACCATTTGATTCATTGCTAAGTAATAGCTCTACATCTACAGTATCTATCCCATTCATGATTTGCACAGCTACACTATCATTAGGCGTTCCCTGTCCACCGGTGTTCACAAACCACAAGCTATAAGATATACTAGGACTAATAAAAGTAGTCAAATCCATAACTGGAGAATTCAATCTTACTATACCACCATCTATATCAGCATCTCCTACTCCTCCGTCAGAATTTCCCGTTACATAAGCCTTATTCCCAACATCTCCAGGTACATCAACATTTGGATTGCTAAATTCACCGCCTGCAGTCGTTCCTGTAGGCACTACTCTTACCCAAGCACCAGTTTGAGCTTGGTCTTCTACAGTCCATCCTAGATCAACTATAAAATCATCCATCAAGGCTTCATCCAATAAAATATCCAGATTCTCATTTTGATTTAAAGACAATCCATTATTAAATTCTATATTTTCATATAGCCATGCTCCAGCAAATACATCATATTCTCCTTCTATCAAAGAATTGATTACAAAAACACCATCTGCATCTGTAGCTACTTCAATCTCTGCCTGTTCATTTTGAAAAAGTACTTTTGCATTTTCGATTGGATTATTACCAACTAGCGACCTTACCGTACCTGTGATGTTATACGTCTCACTAGGAACAAGAGCAACATCTAAAATAGTCACCTCACCTCTTTCTATAGTGGCTGGAACGGTCTGAGACCTAAATCCAAATTTACTAAAGGTAACCATGACTTGACCAGGCTCTGCAAGACCAGTTTTATAATCTCCTAATGGATTTGTCTCTTTACTATTAATTTGAGGGCTATCTATAACCACCTCTACTTCATCCAAAGGCATGCCTGTAGAAGCATCTGTTACATTTCCTTCTAAGTAAGCAGCTCTTACATAATCAGTATCAAAAACATAAAGGCCAGAATTAATATCTGAAACTAAAACACGGCCAGAAGGCAAGAAAGGTGTAGCTCCCCATGCTCCTTGAAATCCTCCTCCATTTTGTTGGAAAGTGTCAAAAAAGGCAACCTCTACCATATTTTGTGGTCTATTTCCATCAATAATTCGAACTCCATCAGTATACCAACTAGTTACAAGGTATCCATTTAAGAAGTGGGTATTATGTGGAATAGATCCAGAGCCAATCGAAGTCCCAGGTCTAAAAGAATCAAGTCTTCTAATATCAGTCAAATCCGAAATATCATAAGAATCAACATAAGCATTTGCTCTTTCATCCGTAGTAAATAAATAGTTATTATCTGCAGACACCCATGCATTATGGGTAAAATTCATTGTTGTGGATTGAGTAGCTAAAGTAATTGGGTCTGCTCTATCTGATACATCCACTACAGAGAAAAATCCATCAAAAATGTCTGATGAATACATTAGGTTATCTTGCACCATGACATCATGCGAATTTCTTGGATCTGCCCCACTTACAAACTGAGGCTCACCTGGAGTTGTGAACAGGTCAATTATCAATACTCCTCCCGAGTTCAAATTACAGCCCGAAAGATATCCATAACCTAAGTCGTCTATAAAAATATTATGGCACGTCCCAAGCGTACCAGTGCTTCCATTTATTTCTATTTCTGGCTGCCAAAATTCACCAGTGATATTCCCAGGTGCACCGCTCATATTGATAACCAATAGTCCATCAGCACCAGTATCATTGGTTACATAGGCAAATTCTCCAAACTGTTTCATATCTCGCCATGTGGACGGGTTGCCAGGAAAAGAGGCGACTTCTATTGGATTACTTGGATCTCTCAAATCTACGATAGATGCAGTATTCCGTGTACCGACTATTGCATACTCATCTCCATTAGGTGCCACATAACCCCATACATCACTTAAATCTTCAGAATAGGGCAAATTTGACAACAATTCCATGTTCAAAGACTCTTGAGCCTGCATGTTCAGCCCTCCAAGAACCATCAAAACAAGGGTAAATAATTTATTCATGATTTTTATTTTTCTTAAAATGTAAATTAGTTATTTAAGGTGTATCGACTCAAGGTTTTATCATATTGCTCTTGTCGCTCTGCAAAGCAGAGGACGAAAGTACGGAATTTAACAGTTATATTATGTCAAAACAGCCACAGTTAACCTACTAGTGCATAATAGCTTCTTTGCTTCGTTTTTTATCTCAATTTGCCATACGTGAATGCGACGCCCTATCTTTATTGGGCTTACTCTTCCAGTCACAATTTCTCCTTCTTTTGCTGATCTAAGGTGATTGGCATTCACTTCTAGACCTACTATTTGCTGATTATTCTCAGCCGCTATAATGTTTGAGGCCACACTACCTAGCGATTCTGCTAATACAACGGATGCACCGCCGTGCAAAATTCTGAATGGTTGGACAGTTTTATGCGAAACAGGCATTGTTGCTTCTAAATAATCATCCCCAATGCCAGAAAACACTATATCTAAATGTTCGACGATGGTATTCTTGCTAGTTTCGTTAAGAATTTCTAAACTTGGTCTCACTTTCCAAATCATAAAAAATATTTAATGCAAATATACCACAACCCTAGATGTAGAAAAAGCAGAGAAACACTTGCTATACTAGAAAATAAAGGAATTGAAGCCGAAATAGTTCTGTATTTGGAGAAGCCTCCTTCAAAAAAAGAATTGAAAGAGATTATCCAAAAATTGGGTATGAGTCCAGGCGCCTTGGTAAGAAAATCAGAAGCCATCTTTAGAGAGCTATTTAAAGGCAAAACACTCACAGATGCACAATGGATAAGCGCGATGGTTGAACATCCAAAATTGATAGAACGCCCTATCGTCATTAAAGGTAAGAGAGCAATTATTGGGAGACCTCCAGAGGCCATTTTGGAGTTATTCTAATCTGTATCTTAAGAGGCGACTGGTGGGCAATTTGCGATACCTTTTGGTGACCAGTAAGTAGTTCGAATGATAAACGGAATAAAAAAATCTCATTTTTTGGAACCTCATTTTAGGCATTTGAGATATTAAAACAAACAATCATACTGAATCGAGGGCAAAGCCGCTCGACCAACGTATCATTTTTTATTTTTAGAATAAAAAAAATTTAAAGCAATAAAACGAAATTGCACTATACATTCCAGATACTTGTAGCTAGGTGCTTCAGCATTATGCGATTAATAAAAGTGCCTTTCAGCGTATCTATCCTAGAAATTGAACTGGTTGCTAGTTTATTGGTTTAATCTGAGCATTAAACAATTAAACGCATACACAAATAAACATATGCACCTAACATTGATTGGAAGACTATGATTTACAGAGTAGTTTTGCAAGGTATAGATCTCCACAAAATTTAATTCGTACTTTCTATTACAAAAATAAGCGTAATAATAGCGGTAGCCTGTGCTATAGCATCACCAAATACCTTACCCCAATCTACATCTTTACGTTCTGTTTTCTCCTCTTCCCTTTTCTCCTCTATTCGGCCAACCGTGATGATAGACCCTTTCTCTACACTTGGATATTTCTTGAATAATATATAATCTTCTGTCTTTTCAATTCGTCCATTTGGATGTTCTACTGTAATTAGTCTTCGACGCCCTTCTTCTCCAACACCCGCTGCAAATTCATCTACATACCATTTAGCATTTTTACTCCCATAGTAAGGTACATTTATTTGTCCGGTTTTAAGAATTGCATCAGGGTATATTTCTTTGGCTTTGGTAATCCCTCTAATGGCAACAAAATCTTTTTGCTTAGGCACATCTATGATATCTCCATCCTTCAAGATGAAATTATTTTTAGACCGACTAGAACTCATGGCCTCATCTAAATCTAAGACTACATATCCTATTCCATCTTTCACTCTATAAAGCGTTGCGCCAGGAGGAAAAGACTCTTTAGTCAACCCTCCAGCTTTTTGGATAACATCGGTGATTTTTTCATTTTCTGCTTCTAAAGAATATTTTCCAGGAAACTTCACTTCTCCTTTTAAAAAAACATTTCTTTGCAATTCATACGAAGGTGCTGTTCTCACATCAACGATATCAAAAGGTTGTAAATAATAATCTTGTCCATCAATTTGCAAATTTTCATCAAGGCTTACTTGTATTACCTCCGTTCGACTATCGTTTTCTTCATCGATTATCACTCTAGAAATATCCACCCGTGATCTTGCAGCATTCAGTCTTAAACCTCCAGCAAGTGTAATTGCGTCTCTTACATTTAAAGAAGGATCATAGGGAATAGTAATAGGGTTTTGCACTGCCCCATCTATTTTCACATTTGATTCTTGAATAAACTCTTTAATATTAAATACCACAATGCTATCATAGGCTTCAATAATAGTATTTTGGTCTTGAACATTATCAAAATCAACTCGGAGATATTCTTGATCATTTTCATTCTTAGGATTCTTTCTAAATATGTAGGCAAAATCTGTCGACTCCGGAATCGTCCCGCCCCCCATTATTAAAGCATCCATTATGGTAATGGCTTGATCAGAATCAATCGGTTGAGTACCTGGTTGACGCACCGCTCCAGCTATCACAAATGATTCTTCGTCTATAAATCTTGATTGATCATAAACTATAATTTTATCTTCTACTTCAAGAGTTAAATCATTCGAAGCATTAAGATTGTTCACATCTATTTTAATCCATTTAGTACTTCCATTCAGATTTTTTCTTAATATAAAAGCTAAATCCTTACGAGCCGTTTTTAGCAACCTTGCTTTGTTTAATGCTTGGGATACTTTCATTCCCCTATCCAATTCAAATCGACCAGGAAACTCTACTGCTCCATCGACTTCAACAAAATTCTCATAAGTATTAGCAATGTTTTTCACTAAGATCCTGTCTCCTTTCTTCAATTTAAAATCGGGAGAACCTCTAAGTATGGCTCTATAATCTACATCTATTATGACCTCTTCATCGTCTTCATAGCGAGTGACTTGAATATTTTTTAGATATGCGTCTTCCGTTACTCCACCAGCAAACAATAGCAAATCCTTAAGCCCTTCGCCTGGCAACATTTCATATGTGAATGGTCTTCGAATGGCTCCTTCAATTACAACTTTCAAGTCTGCAACTGGGATGAATATAAAATCATTATTCTGTAGGAAAAAGTCTTTTACTATAGTTGGGTTCAAAAGAAACTCGTAGACATCTAATTGCTTTTGAGTCCCATCAGGATGAATCAGTTTGATATTACGAACTCCACCTATATCTGAAGGGCCTCCCGAAGCCACTAATGCATTAAAGGCAGTGTTAGTCGCTGGTACATTATAGCTTCCGCTCTCAATGGCTTCCCCCATTATGTTAACAGTAATCGTTCTAGAATAATCGATAGTAACTTCAAAATCTTCTTTTCTAAAATTGAAGTACTCACTATATCTACTTAACAATAAGTTTCTTGCCTTAGCATATGTAATCCCTTTGAGCGGAATTCTCGGCATCCGATCTGGTTGAATATATCCCTCTTTATTTATGGTAAATGAAGCACTCTCTTGACTCTTTCCCCATATCAAAATGCTTATTTCATCTCCAGGCCCCAAGACATAGTTTGAGGGAGGCCTGATATCTTCAGAGGGTGTATACAGCGCAATACTTTTATTTCGAAATACTTGCTGTCCATAGATCACAGCATCAGGTAGGTCTTTACTATTTAATTCTGCTAATTCATTAGCTATCGCCTCTTCAAGTGGTATACCACTTTCCACAGCTCGTTTAATTTTTTCTGCAGATTGATCACTTATTTCTTCAACGCCTTCTTCCTTTATTTCTTCGATTATTTCTTCAACCTTTAGACTGTCAGGTATCGAATCTTGCGCAATTTTTTCCAGCCCTTCCGCTCTAAATTCAAGTTCCCTAACCACCTCTTCAGTTGCTCTTTGAAAATCAGTAAACTGGCTTGGATCAATATTATCAATATCAAACCCCCTCTCTTCCATAGCACGCCTAAAGTCCTCCTCTGAAATCCCTCTGTTTTGAAGCTCTTTTCGAGCTTCCCCTTCAGATAAGATTTGAGCATTGATACCAGAAAATACTGTAAAAATCAGAAATAGAAATGCAAGGCAATTCTTCATAAGAACGCATTTTTTGTAGAATCGACTTAAAACATTGAAAGTCATTGTCTTTCTCCCTTCTTACATTTGGGATGAAAGACAATGACTTCCTTTTTAATTATCTATATATTTTGAATCAATTCTAAGTGTATATTTATGATAGCCACAAAAATACACCTATTTATCGGTCTGCATACTGATTATCGTAATAATTTTGATAAGCGCCTGAGGTGACGCTTTCAAGCCACTCGCTATTTGCTAGATACCATTCAGCTGTTAGTCTAAGACCTTCCTCCATCTGTAAAGAAGGAACCCAACCTAATTCATCCTTTAATTTGGTCGCATCAATAGCGTATCTTCTATCATGACCAGGTCTATCTGTAACATAGGTTTTCAGAGCTTCAGAAGTACCTGCTGGTCTTTCAAGCAGTTCATCCATTATTTTTATTAATAAATTGATGATGTCGATGTTTTTCCACTCATTATGCCCCCCTATATTGTAGGTTTCGCCGTTTTTACCCTCATGATAGATGACATCAATGGCACGTGCGTGATCCTCTACCCAAAGCCAATCTCGCGTATATTTGCCATCCCCATAGATAGGTAATGATTTATTTTGCTTTATATTATTGATAAATAATGGGAGCAACTTCTCTGGAAACTGCATTGGTCCATAATTATTGGAGCAATTAGAGATAACCATCGGAAAATCATAGGTATGAAAATAAGCTCTCACTAGATGATCAGAACTGGCTTTTGAGGCAGAATATGGAGATCTTGGGTCATAAGAGGTATCTTCTGTGAATAAGCCAGTTTCACCTAATGTACCATACACTTCGTCCGTACTCACATGATAAAATCGCTTACCTTTAAAATCTCCCCATGTCTGTTTTGCCGCGTGCAAAAGATTCATTGTACCCACAATGTTGGTCTTGATAAAACTCAATGGATCTTTGATCGATCTATCAACATGCGACTCGGCCGCAAGATGGATGACGCCGTCAAACTTATGCGTTTGAAACAATTCGACTAAAAATGAAGCGTCATTTATATCTCCCTTGATAAATTGGTAATTATCTGCATTTTCTACAGAAGTCAAATTACCTAAATTACCTGCGTAGGTCAAAGCATCCAAATTTACGACCTTGTAATTCGGGTATTTTTCAACCATCAACTTTACTAAGTGAGAACCGATAAATCCAGCGCCTCCTGTAATCAATATTGTTTGTTCCATCTTTTGATTAATATTTATTCTCTTATTAAGCAATTATTTATAGCCAATGATTCAGTAATTAAACGTTAAAACATTGATTAAATATGTTTGTCAAGCTAACTCTTGACTAATTAAAGTGTAAATTTTCAGATGATTAGAATTTTTCGATTTAAGGTTTTCAAAAATTACTGAATCACTCACAACTATGACGTAGCCGTCATTGGAACTACTTTTTTGAAGTATTCATAAGTACGCGCCATTCCCTCAGCTCTGTTTATTTTAGGCTCCCAATTGAGAATCTTTTTAGCTAAATCTATGTTCGGCTGACGAACTTTAGGATCATCAGTTGGTAATGGCTTATACACCACTTTAGCAGCAGGATTACCTACCATCTCTATCACTTCTTGAGCAAAATCTCCAATCGTGATTTCGTCTGGATTACCAATGTTTACAGGCATTGCATAGTCACTCATTAGTAATCTATAGATACCTTCTACAAGATCATCTACATAGCAAAACGCTCTCGTTTGACTACCATCTCCAAACACCGTAATACCTTCTCCTCTAATCGCTTGAGAGAAAAATGCTGGCAAAACTCTACCATCATTCACACGCATTCTTGGGCCGTAAGTATTGAATATTCTTACAATTCTAGTTTCTAACCCATGATAAGTATGGTACGCCATAGTAATCGCTTCTTGGAAACGTTTTGCTTCATCATATACCCCTCTTGGTCCTATTGGATTTACATTACCCCAATAGTCTTCTGTCTGTGGGTGAATCAGAGGATCACCATAAACCTCAGAAGTAGATGCAATCAATAATCTTGCGCCCTTTGACTTTGCTAAACCTAACAAATTATGTGTACCAAGAGAACCCACCTTTAAAGTTTGGATAGGCATCTGTAGATAATCAATAGGAGATGCCGGAGATGCAAAATGAAGTATATAATCTAAATCTCCAGGAACGTGTACGAACTTAGAAACGTCATGATTATAAAATTCAAATTCTTTCTTTGGGAATAAATGTTCTATATTTTTGATGTCTCCAGTCAAGAGATTATCCATCCCAACTACTCGGAAACCTTCCGCGATAAATCGATCACTCAAATGTGACCCTAAGAACCCAGCGGCACCTGTAATTAATACTCTTTTGCTCATTCTGCTATCTATATTTTAATGATTTTAATACTTTGGAGACCCGAATACTCCTTTTTCATCTGGTATATACGCAATTTGGGCACCCGAAGATACAGCTATTTGCAATGCTATTAATAATCTAATGCCTTAAAAAAGAGCAAGAAAGCCGATTAGCTTGATGTTTGAAGAATCTTTGTTATAAGACCCCTTCTTTGGGCATAAAAGTATCGATAGTAAGGATTAGAGGCCTACCCCTTACGCCTTGAAAATTAGGCGCAAGGGGTCGTTACGTTTTGCAGTTCGCTATTCGCTCAGCCCCTACGGGTCTGCAGCAGCCAAGCTACCTATCCGCCCGATTTGCGGCACTGCGACACATCACTAGTCCGAAAAGGCTAAAAGTAAATGCTAATTCACCTTTTAAAAACGTTTTATAATACTTTGATTGCTAAAAAATGATAACCTGAAAAATAAATTAATGTATTGGTTATCAATATTTTAAAATTACTTGCAAGTTCTTTAGATAATGAAACCAAGACAGGAATTCCATCGAATAGTGAGACCTTGCAAAGTTTGAGTTTGAGAGCCGTGTTTAAAAAAACTCAATACTCGTGACTCAAACTCTAAACTCATTTTTTACGAGTGAGGGATAGGAAGTATGAGCCTGATAAGGCTCAGTCACATGAAGGGGGTGCATTGCTATGCGCCCTTACATGTGACGGTAGCGAAGCGGACTACTGGAAAGCCCGACGGCTGACTTTTTTGTCAGGCGGCACTCCCAAATCAAAAAACTGGATAATACTAAAACTAAAAATGCCTAGTTTTAGGTGAAAACCGAATAAGATATCTAAATTTGAAATGCAATAAGATGATTATGATTGATTCCAAAAAATTCCTCCTTTTTCTATTACTAACGATACTTTGTACTGCGCAAATATGGGCTCAAAAGGATATTAAGCTATTAACTAAATATAATGTCCTTACTGGCAATATCACGTATGGAGCGCATACCCCCCGTGGGGATCTTGCGGATCGCTTTGGCAATAGCCTGGAAGTTGGATTAGGGAGCGACTTTATAACCAAAAAATCAAGGTATATTTTTGGGCTTACAGGTACACTTATTTTCGGAAATTCGGTGAATGACAATGTACTTGATATCGTCACGAATGAGGATGGCAATATCGTTGGTGTTGATCAATTGGCTGGAATAGTAAGTCTCAAACAAAGAGGCTTTTATATAGGGGGGCGTGTTGGAAAGATATTCAAATTTACAAACAGCTCTTTATCCGGAATACGCTTTACTGTAGGGGCCGGTCTGCTACAACATAAAATACGAATCCAAGATGATCTGGATAATATAAATATAGTGCGAGGAGATAACGTAAAGGGTTTTGACCGCCTGACAAATGGGCTTACATTCCACCAGTTTTTGGGCTATCAACATTTTGGCAAGAGTGGACTCTTTAATGTATTTGGAGGGGTAGAGGTCTATGAGGGATTCACAATGAGTCGCAGAAGCTTTGATAATACGCTAATGAGAAGAGATGACCAGGAACGTATAGATATACTTCTAGGATTGAAGGTAGGCTTCTCTATAAAGTTCAATCTGAATGAAACAGGAGATGAGATCTATTATTAATTAGATGGTCCTTTTATACAGATTAAGCCTTACAATATATTCGCTTGCAATAGCCTTTGCGTCCTTATTCAATGAAAAGGCACGCCTGTTTAAAAGCGGCCGAAAAGGACTTTTATCTCAAATAAAATCAGCTAACATAGCAGTGCAAAGGCCAATCTGGTTTCACTGTGCTTCCCTTGGAGAGTTCGAGCAGGCGCGTAGCATCATCGATGGACTACACGAAAAAGGAGAAAAAATACTGCTTACTTTCTTTAGCCCTTCTGGATATGAAATTCGAAAAAGTTATGCTCAAGCAGATTGGGTGTTTTACCTGCCCATGGATAGTAAAAAAAATGCTAGTCAATTTTTGGAATGGACCCAACCCAAGCTAGCCATATTCGTCAAATATGATTTATGGCATTTCTATTTGGCTGGATTAAAAGAAAAATCCACACCTACATTTCTGATATCAGCGCTTTTTCGAAAAGGCCAAGTATTTTTCATACCAATCCTAGGCAGGCTCCATCGTGATATGCTTTCAAGCTTTGATAGAATCTATTTGCAGAATCAAGAAAGTAATACTCTCCTTTCAGAAATCGGAATGCAACAAACAAAGGTTGTCGGTGATACGCGAGTAGATAGTGTACTCCAAAGAAAAAATCAGGAAAAAAAACTACCCTTACTGAACGCCTTTCTAGGCGAGCAAAAGGCCATAATATTTGGCAGTGCTTATGCTGCTGAAATAGAGATACTTAGAGGAGCTATTCCAAGTTTTCAAAATGAGAAAATCATTATTGCTCCTCATGAAGTGGACGAAGCTAATATTGTATCGATTCAAAATCAATTAGGACTTTCAAGCATTCGATATAGTACATATCAAAAAGAAAACAAGCATTCTAACATTTTGATTATCGACAATATTGGCACCCTGTTTCATAGCTATCGCTACGCTAAACTTGTATTTATTGGAGGTGGCTATAAAGGTGGCTTGCATAATATATTGGAGCCCGCAGCATTTGGTATTCCTATTTGTTTTGGTCCCAAATACCAGAATTTTGTTGAGGCTGTAGAGATGATTAATCGCCAATGCGCCTTCTCTATTCAGCAATCAAGTGATTTGAAATCTCTATATTCACGACTTGAAGAGACTATATATCGAAATGAGATATCGCAAAAAATAAATGAATACATGCAAGCGAGTAAAGGTGCAAGTCATAGCATCCTTGAAGATGTCTTGCAAAAAATCCAAACGGGATAATGAATAAAGAAATAATCGATTCTTTTATTGGAAATAATGTACTTGTACTAGGTGATGTAATGATAGACAAATATCTTACTGGAAAAATCGAAAGAATATCTCCAGAAGCACCTGTCCCTATCGTCCACCTGAACGCACGTGACGCTCGCCTAGGTGGGGCAGCCAATGTAACATTAAGCTTAAAGTCCTTGGAAGCAGAACCCATATTGTTCTCTGTAGTTGGAGACGATGAAAATGCTAAACTCATAAAAAAGCTTCTTCAAGACAAGGGTATCAATTCTGATTACATATTGAATAGTAGTGCTCGAAAAACTACAGTCAAGTCTCGAATCTTAGCATCCAATCAACAAATTTTGAGGGTGGACGAAGAAGATACCCATCCTTTAACTAAAGACATTGAGCAAGAATTACTCTCTAAATTGAAATCTTATTTGGAAAATGAAGAAGTTGCAGTTATCATCTTTCAGGATTATAATAAAGGAGTGCTTACTCCTTCGCTGATCAAAGAAGTAATCAAGATGGCCAATGCCATGAACATACCTACAGTAGTAGATCCTAAACGGGATAATTTTTGGGTTTATAGAGAGGTGACTTGTTTCAAGCCCAATCTAAAAGAAGTAAAGGAAGCTCTCAATCAGGACTTCCATATAGACCAAGAAAATCTTAATCGTATCCATAAGGAGCTACAAGAAAAACTCGACCATCAAATAAGTCTTATCACTTTATCTGAGCATGGTATTTTCTACGCAGATAAAACCACAAACCATTGGGGCAATACTCAAAGAAGAAAAATAGCGGATGTATGTGGTGCGGGGGATGCTGTCTTGGCTATAGTGGCTTTATGTATAGCCAAAGGAGTAAACCCTACAGATATCTGTCTCTTGGCTAATCTAGCAGGAGGCCAGGTTTGTGAGAAAGTAGGCGTCGTTCCTGTCGAAAAAACTACATTATGTCGTGAATTAGGCATAATCGATTGATTTGCATACCATAATTGTTGACATAAGTCTTAATAGTGGCCAATAATAATGCCGTATTCACTGCATTATTATTGGAAAAACAATTATTTTTACAATATCCTTAAATTTAATACAATCTGTCTTTGCAATAGAGAGAGATTTATTTTTTCACAAAAAATTAAAAAATTATAGTATGAGAATATTACCTCTACAAAAATTATTTTCACTGCTCGTTTTGCTTTGTACAAGTGCCTTGGTGTTTGCGCAACCTGCAAATGATGATTGCAGCACACCTACCATCATGATACTTGGGGCAGACTCTTTGTCTTGTATTCCAGTTCCTGGTGATACTCGTGGTACAGTAGATGCAACTTTGGTACCAGCACCTGCAGTTTGTTCAGGAACTTGGTTTACAGATGACGTTTGGTTCAGCTTCACTACCGACGACAATCCACCTACAGATGGTGTAACGGTTGAAGTGAGGCTTGACCCTAGTTCAGGAACAGAATTAATGGAACAAGGAATGGCAATCTATCAAAGTTGCGATTTAGATGAAATAGCACTTGCCTGTTTCTCTGATGCACCAGGAGTAAGAACGATTCAATTCCCTCCTACTTGTATTGCCGCTAACTCCACTTACATAGTAAGAGTATGGTCTGCGCCATTAGCTACTGACAATTCAGGTACGTTCTCAATTTGCGCATATGCTAGTCCTCCTCCTGCTGGGGAGCCTGGGGAGCCAATGGATCCACCTGCAAGAATAATTTACGAAGAAACTTTTGATGAAGGTTTTAATGATTGGACGCCTGTATCTGAAACTTCTACGGAAAACTGTATCACAGGCGACACAGTCGAAACTGCGTGGGTTTGGTCTAACAACGGTTGTGTGCTTGATTTTGGTGGTGGAGCAAATTGTCAAACAGTTACTGGTTTAGAATGCCAAGAAGTAGGTGTAATAGGAATGCAAGGTGGTTGGTATCAGACTAATTTGACTGGTGATGTTACTAAAGCTGGGAATAATGGGGCACCGCCTTATGATAATATCTTATCATATGTAGTATCTCCTCCGATTGACTTATCAAAAGAAGATTGTGTAAATCTTACTTGGGTAGAATCAGCTAGATACCTTAATGGTGGTGGACTTTCAAATCTTGGGGGATTTGTACAGTATAGTTTAGATGATGGTGCGACTTGGGTGAACCCGAGTATGGCTATTAACACAGCTGATATAACTGAAAATTATGGTGGAGAGTATGTAGTGAATGGTGCGCCTACTAATGCATTGCAAAGATCTATACCTTTATTAGGAGCTCAAGGTAATACCAACGTAAGAATTCGTTTTGGATTTAACGGAGACTTTTACTTTTGGATTATTGATGATATAAGACTTGTAGAAGGTACGGCTGCAGATGCAGTTGCACAAAATAACTTCTTTGCAAGAGCGACTATCAACCCTCAATCTGTGCACATGGTGGATTGTTATGACTTCTTGATTGATATTGCGAATCTGGCTTGTGAAGATTTAACTAACTTGAACGCAAACATGACCATTACTAATGCTGCTGGAGACGAAGTACATAATGTAGATTTACCTTATGGAACTGTTCAGTCAGATTCTTTGGCTGAAAATCAGTCATTCTTGCAAGAATTTTGTCCAGAACCTATAGTAGCTGACTATACTGCAACATATACTGTAAGCGCGGATAGAGATGATGACCTTAGTAATAATGTTAGAACTTTCCCTTTCAGCGTTGTAGATGAAATGCAGTTCAGAAAGGAAGATGGTACTGCTACGGGCCAGATTAATCCTAACACCACTGCAGGTGTATTCTGGGGAACCACTGGAGATACAGCGCCAACTGAACCATTTAAATGGGAAGTAGGAAATATGTTCTTTGCACCGCGTAATACTGCGGTAACTGGTGAGCCACTTGCTTTTAATGAAATTTCTTTCCAATTAGCAAATGCTACGGATATCATTGGTGACTTTTTGGTAATTTCTTTATACAGTGTGAACGATGCTGATCAAGATAATCTTGTTTCTAAAGAAGCAGGTACTACTGAATTGACAAGATTAGCTATCGGTGAATACACTGTAACTGGAGCGGAGAATGGATTAATCACTGTGCCTATTGCAGCATTTGGAAATCCAAGCCTTCTTGAGATGCAAGCAAATACGCATTACTTAGCTTCTGTTGAAAACACAACTGATGCAATAAGAGCAGCGGCTATGTCTATAACAAATGATGTATCCTATGATTACTCTGCTGCACTATTCAATACTCAGCAGAATTTTGGTGGTGACTTGACTCAGCTTAGATATGGTAATGCATTTGGTATCAGTAAGGAAAACTTCTTACGTATTGGACCTGGGTTTACTGGTGACTTGACTTCTGGTAACTTTGCCGCAATTAATACTCCAGTAATTCGTCTTGGATTTGAAGCTATAACAACTTCAACTGTTGAAATCAACAAGAATATTGAGATTGCTGTTTCTCCTAATCCAACTGCTGCTGACATTACAGTTAACTTATCTGTAGCTCAACCAACAGATATGGAAGTATCTATCGTTGATTTGGCTGGTAGAATTATCTCTAGTAAGTCATTCAATGCAGTTACTGAATTGAGAGAAGACTTCAATTTGAACGCTTTATCAAACGGTGTTTATTTTGTTCACATCAACACTGTTGATGGGGTACAGACTAAGAAGTTTGTTGTAAGTAAGTAATTATTGACTAATAATACTTTTAAGGGATGTTGAGCAAAGCTCAACATCCCTTTTTTTTGTTTAATAGCTTACTAAATGCGTTCTTGTTTCACATTACTCGGTTTAAATTTTTATCTTAGTAATACCATTATGTTTTAGAACAGAAACTAAATCCATAAAGATGAAAACCATATTCATAAGCATTCTATCCATTTTAATAAATCTTACTTTAACAGGTCAAGTGTTCTGGCAAGAAGATTTTGCCAGTGGAATTCCAACAGATTGGACAAATGAAGCTATTTCAAATGTTGATTTAGTTTGGACATATTGTTCAGACACTACTTCGTATGGAACAATTGAAAACCCAGGATGTCCATTTGATTTTACAGGTGGAGATAATCAGCAAAATCATTTTAAATCGGAATCTCCAGAAAATGGATTTGCTTGCTGTGTAGTGGAACCATTTATAAATCAATTAGGAGGCACAAGTTCATTTGACTCGAGATTGACAACCAGAGCTATCGATTGTTCATCAAGAAACGAAGTCTATATTATTTTTAGTTCTCATATTGGAGTATTTGATATGGATGCTTCTGAAAATGCCTTGCTTCGAGTAAGTACAGATAGAGAAAATTGGACAGCGTATGCTCCATTCCCAAATCTTGAAGCTGGACAGAATACCCAAATAGGCTGTGAGCGTTGGTCCTTTAATCCAGAGACAATCATGTTCGATATAAGTACCGTGGCGGCAAATGAAGAGACTGTTTACCTTCAGTGGTTTTGGCAAGGAATGCAAGAGTTTCACTGGAGTATCGATGATATCATTCTTACTACAGACAACCCTATTCCATTAGTAGATATAAGCCTAAGGCCGGAATGTCCTTTTCATGCTATAATGCCAAATTTCGATACCCCTATATCACAGATAGATACTGCTTATTTTTTAACTGATGCTGCACAATTTGGCCTGGAGACTTTGAACGATGTGGAGATTATTGCTAGAGTTACTAACACGGAGAATGGAGAGGTTTTGTATGAGGAACAAAATATAGTTGAAGAGCTTGTTCCAAATCAAAATAATTATGATTTGACCTTCCCTCCCTACTTTCATGAGGGTGGAATTGGAGACTTCAATGTGGTCTATACCATCTCAGACATGATTGAAGACGAGGTTCCTGATAACAATTTTTTCGAATACCCTTTTAGGATTTCTGACGATTCCTTCTTTAAGAATTTAGATACAGATAGTACTACAAACATATTCCCATTAAATTTAAATCAAGATGGCTTTATAGTAACTAATTGGAGTATTGGCAATTATTTTCATATACCAAACGGAGAAGGTTACTTTTTAGATGAAGTTACTTTTGAAATACCGAACAGAACTGAACTAGAAGAAGCAACTGCAAATGGAGATACTATTAATTATTTTGTTAATCCTCCCGAAATCGTGGTGGACATATTCCTATATAAATGGGATAATGCAAATGGAGATGACTTTGCTACGCTTGAAGAATATGAAG
>CAYWOZ010000055.1:0-18482 GCA_964458675.1 uncultured Saprospiraceae bacterium | reverse complement strand
CGTCAAGAAGTCGCATAAATTGCTTATCAGTCGCTTAGCTAAGGCTAAACTCCCTGTCCGACTGATCATCCAGGCGGGCCTCTTCGCGCCTCGCATTTCACACGCTAAATGAAATTTACATTCTTTCAGAGGCTAATAGAGATGCCCTAAGGAATAGCGAACGGCTAGGCGAAGTACGAGCATAGACTAGCTATGACTATATGCTAGCTGACATGAGGTGGTGAGTACAAGCGAATGACCTGCTCTCGTCGCTCCTAAATCAATCTAATTTCCAAGTAATCTATCCCCATATTACACGATTTTCGATAAGAAAGCCTACAATTTCGACGAGAGGCGCCCTAAACTTAATAGTTAAGGACTTATTCATGGTGAATTTGCGTTATATTTAAGGAATGACAGAAGTATTAGATGATGGGTTTATTGAAGAGGTGGTGGGTAAGCGAACAAATAATGCATTCAAGTATTTTTTAGCAAATCTAGTTTGCTTGATTGTGCTACTAGGAATTACATATAATTTTAGTGGTCGATTGCAGGAAGGCTTAGTTGAAAATATATTTATGTTCTTTGTTTTAGTATACTTTGCATTAAGTATACTAGGATTTAGAAATTCTGTTTTGAGCATTTTTAAGAAAGAGAAATGGAACATCAAAAAAGCAATTGCTGTGTTTGGCAATTTCGTGTTTTTTGGAATTTTACTTTCACTGCTCATTTTTAACATTATGGATTTGGTGAGATTTTATCAATCCTCATAAGTCAGAATAAAAATTACAATTAAAAACAAATAAAATGTTAGGCATATATCCTCTTTTATTTTTAGTAGCGACAAGCTCACTTATACTTTGGCAGTACTTTTCGGATAAGCCAGTTGGCAAGATATTGTTGCCTCTATTTTATCTAAGTATCTTCGGCTACGCGGTTAGCTTCTTCATGCAACCAGCGACTTTGGAAGTCAAAGGTTCGAAATTGATTCTGCAGCTATTGTTTATGGGATTTGCCTCCTTATTGACCAGATGGTTTAAGGAAAAGCCTTTGGTCCTTTTATTCAGTTTAGCAATGACTGTTTTGTTCACCATTTTGTTTGTTAAATGGGACTCTAATAGAGAGAACCCTCTTATCCCCCTTTCCGAACACGGAGAACTGCTAATAGAATTAGAAGAAGGATACAGTAGTGAAAAGGTGGCTCAGCATATCGGAACTGCCCTCTCAAGATCTTTTCACCCACTAGATGGAGTAGCTACAAATTTAGACAACTACTATACTGTCGATGCCCCTCAGGATGATGATGCCATAGTAGCCTTGCGAAATCAACTGGAAAACACTCCTGGAGTTCGTTATGTTGAATATAATGAAATAGTCAATGTCCCAAAGGAAGAAGGCATTGCGATTACTCGATCGGATAAAAAATTGGGAGTAAATGATCCTGAAATAGGCCTCCAATGGGGATTAGAAAAGTTGGATTTGAAGTCATTTCATGCTTCACTAGATAAAGTAAAACCTAAGAAAAAAGCACTCATTGCGATATTGGATACTGGTGTAGATGCCAAGCACGAAGATTTAAAAGGCAACTATGTCAGTACACAGAAAAAGTATGATAAGGACACTAACAAACATGGCACACATTGCGCTGGAGTAGCCGCTGCGGTAACAAATAATAAAAAAGGAATCGCCAGTCTATCTCCGAATGGAAAATTTGTTGAGGTGACTAGTGTAAAAGTATTAGCTGGCTTTGGAGGCGGAACTCAAAGAGGAATTATAGCTGGAATGATAGAAGCTGCGGATAAAGGCGCTGACGTCATCTCGATGTCACTAGGGGGTAGAACAAACGACAATGCAGTAAAAACGTATACCGACGCTGTCAAATATTGTAATAAGAAAGGAGCCATTGTAATAGTAGCAGCTGGAAATAGCAATATAAACGCTAAACTTTTTGCGCCGGCCAATACCCCTGGTGTCATCACGGTGGCAGCTGTAGATCAAAATTTAAAAAAGGCGAGTTTTTCAAATACCACAGAAGATATCAAGATGGCTGTTTCTGCGCCTGGAGTGAAGATACACTCTACGCTACCAGGTAATAAGTATGGAGCTCTTAGTGGGACTTCGATGTCCACACCTTATGTAGCTGGCCTTGTAGGTATAATGAAGTCAATCAATCCTGATTTAACTACAAAGGAAGCCTTTGACATATTGAACGATAGCGGCCAAGCTACAAAAGATGTAAAACAAATAGGGAGATTAATACAACCTAAAAAAGCTATTGATTCGGTAAAATCGAATGGGATTAAATAGCTATTTAGTAAACAAGGGGGTAAAAAGGGGGTAAAAAGGGGTAAGGAATTGATTCCTTTTTTAGTAATCTGAAGTGATACAAAGGTATATAACGTTTGACTTTATTTCAAACGAATTTTCAAATTCTATAGGGTATTTTTTTGATTACATTTTGTGTTTATACATTAAGTATTACCTCTCATAAGTTTATGCATCAATTCAAAAAAAGAAAAGTTCATTAATGTAGAATTAAGTCAATCTTAAATAGGCAGTAAGACAAGTTTATACCTTTTGTACTGTAGTTCCCATAAATTTCCTCCTCTTTTAAGCTTATATATTGGCCGTATTCTTAAGATCATACATACCCTACAGTTCTAATATCATAGGGGAATGATCACTCCACTTTTCTTCTCTTGCTGTATGAATATAATCGCAATTCTTTAATAGAGGAAGTAAATCTTTGTGCACATAAGTGTGATCGTATCTAAAGCCATTCCCTTGGTGTGAGTACCAAGAATAAGATTCCACTTTACCATTCAAATGACGAAAAGCATCGTGCATATCTAAGTCGTCCAACTTTTTGAGTTCATCCGTATACCAGAAACTACTCCCTTTTTGGTCGACTAGGTTTTTGCCTGTATTGAAGTCTCCTGCAATTATACTCGGCTTAGCCTGTGTGACCTCTTGATGTAAAATGTCAAACAGTTTGTGCTTCTTTTTATGCGGTAAATAAACTCCGAAACATCTGAATGCGGCAAATTCTGCGCATATAATCGAATGATCATGAGGCTCTTTTCTATCAACATATAAGGTGGAGCTAGCCGGTATTTTACTAGCTATTAAAACGGAATTGACCTCTGAAGTTGCTAGACTGACAAATTGAAAAGAATAGCCTTGCTCGAGTAACTTGGTCCTAAGAAATGCACCATTCTTGTTATTCCTAAATTCCGATAATATTATAATATGAGCAGATTGCTTGAACAAAAATTGAAGAATAGGCTTCACCCTACTCCCCCCTCCTTGCTGTATATTCCAGCTCAATATCTTGAGCATTAGGCAGTTTTCTTTTTAGATTCTTCGATAGATTTCTGGAGTGCATCCATGATATCCACGACGGGCTTATCCTTTTCTTCTTGATCCATATTGACTACCTCGTTGCCCTCTATCTTTTTCTCTACCAAATCCATCAAGGCGTCTTTATATCTATCTTCAAAGTCAATCTTATCAAAAGTGGTAGATAATGTTTCTACCAATTGTTTCGCTAATTTAAGTTGTGCTTCATCTGGCTCTTCTAGCTTTTCAGTATCAGGTACTTTATCAATATCTCTAATCTCATAAGGGTATCGGAGCTTGTACATTATAAGCGCATTTTCATGAGGTGTTATCATCACTACATCTTCTCGATCTCTAAGGATGATCCGTCCAATTCCTGCTTTTCCAGAATCTCTTAAGGTCTTACATAAAAGGGAAAAAGTCTTTTTGGCAATGTCTCCCTCTGGTCCTACGAAATATACATTCTCATAGCGACTTGGGTGAACTTCATTTTGATCTACGAATGCTTCAATGTCTATGGCCCGAGTTGATTTCAGCTTTACGCTTTGTAGTTCATCTCCTTTAAAGACCGCGTAGGTATCTGGCTCATATTCAAAGCCTTTCACGATATCACTTGAACTAACCGTTTTATCGCAAGACTTACAATACTTCCTATACCCTATAGCTCCATTATCTTCAACATGTAATTGCCTAAAAGAGATGTTCCCTTTAGTCTCTACCGCATTGAATATCTGAATAGGGATAGTAACTAGTGAAAATCGAATATGACCTTTCCAAACTGAGCGCATGATTTATTTTATTTTTGAAATTATCTTTGGCTTTGCAATATAGGATAATTTAAACTTTCGGCCACATCTTTAAAAAGACTGGTTCTCTTAGGGTATCATTATTAGTGAGTGATGCATATTGAATTTCGCATAAAAAATGGGCCTCTAACCATGTGGTATTGCGTTCTTCTTCAATCTTATCCTTAATCGGCTTATCTACTTCTTCAAGTGTTTTAAGCTTTTCAAAGATTACTCTCATTTTTACATGATCAAAACCAGTACCTACTTTGCCATAATATTTCCAATTGCCATCTTCTAATGCAGCAAGGTGTAATGCACCGAAAAGACTCGCTCTGTCCCCCTTCCCTTTGGTGTATCCTATGATAGTGCACTCAATAGTTTGCCTAAACTTTATCTTCATCCAAGCTGTAGAGCGATTACCAGGAGAGTATACACCTTTCTTTTTCTTGGCCATAATACCTTCTAGGTTCATGGCTTTAACAGCCTGATAAATTTCTTGACCATCTTCAAAAATTTTACTCTCTCTGACCAGGTCCCCCCATTTAAGAAGTGGTTTTAATAGACTTCTTCTACGCTCATAAGAAAGCGATATCGTTTTTAACCCATCCAAATAAAGACAATCAAAAACATACATATAAACAGGTTTTGATTTTATGGCTCCTTCTATGTTACCTACTCTATGCATTCTAGAAATGATATCTGCAAAAACAGGTCGTCCTTTTTGATCCAAGCAAACCAGCTCGGCATCTAAAACAGCATGCTGAACTTTACTAAACTTGGTACTAGAAAACTCTGGAAATTTATCCGTTATATCTCTGCCAGATCGACTTACTATCTTGACTTTGCCTTCATTGATGTACACTATAACCCTGATTCCGTCCCACTTAATTTCATATAGATAATTGTCTTTTTGCTTTGGTAAGTCCTTGAGCACATCGGCGAGCATTGGTTTGAACCCAACTTCAAAAACATTGTCTATTGAAGCTTGGTCCAATTCTATTATCCAATGATTTTCTTTGGTGCGATATAGATTATATTTCGCCTTTATATACTTCCCTGCTAAAGCAAACTTAAAATGCTTCTCTGTCTTTTTTTCCCAAGTAATTTTTCCTGTATCAAAAACCCACATTTCGCCACCTCCGTACTCTTCTTTAGGAATCACTCCTTCAAAATCTATGTACTTCGCAGGGTGGTCTTCTGTTTGGATGGCTAACCTCTTTACCCCTTTGACTATGGGTAAACTCTTTGGTATTGCCCAAGACTTTAACACTCCATCTACACCAAGACGAAGATCATAATGAAGATTATTTGCATCGTGCAATTGAATAACAAAGGAGTCATTAATCGATGGATTAGGAGATAGTTCTTCTAGACGTGAGCCTGGCTCTTCAGTTTTGGAGAAGTCTCGCTTTTTTACATAAGTATCTAGATTCTCATCCACCATTATTCTTTTATTGGCAACATGAAGTTGATTATTATTTTCAAAGAATCCCTTCCAAGCTTCACCATTATTGCTCCAATATTCTTTTGCCGTATTTATATCATACTGTTGTGCAGAATTTGCCTCTAGTATTTCACTCCATGTTAGAGGCATCGACACAGGCGCTCCAGGTTTTCCTCTCAGTGAAAAAGGTGCTACTGTGGTATTGCCTTTATGATTACGATAAATATCAAGTAGAATTTTTCCTTTTCTACGCTCTTTGTGAACATGCAAGGTGGCTTGCTTATTACTTTTGATGAAATCCTTCATCATCTTTTTTACTTCGTCTTGGACTTCATCATAGGTCCATTTAGCGACTAGCGGGATAATGATATGAATCCCTTTTCCTCCACTCAGTTTGGCGAAACATTGATAATCCAATTTTTCTAAATAAACTTTTAGCTTCTCTGCGAAGCCTTTTACATCTTCAAAATTCCAATCCTTAGGTGGATCTAAATCAATTACAAATTGATTAGGATGATGAATATTGATGAGCACACTATTCATGGTATGAATCTCTAGAGAAGCCAAATTTGCTAACCAAACTAACTGGGCCGCATTATTTGCATTTAAATAGGTGTTTCCTTCATCCCAAGGTAACATACTAGTCCCCATCCATTCAGGTGTCCAGGACGGCTTATTTTTAGTATAAAAAGTCTTCTTGTCTATGCCATCTGGAAAGCGAATCAAGGTCAATGGTCTACCAATTATATGCGGTATCATCATCGGTGCTACCTCTAAATAATAGGATATTACTTCCGCCTTGGTCAAACCCACATTGGGATATAATACCTTGTTCAAATTGGTCAACTTAAGCTTTTGACCCTCCACTTCTGTATATACTTCTTTTTTAGGCATTTATACCGTTTAGAATACAATATCAACCAAAATAGAAACAATATATTACATCTTGAATAGTTTTATATATAATTTACAGCCGCTAAGCGATTCTTCGGAAAATCCAATGTGGCAAGGCATTTTAGGCCGCAACATAAGATTTTGTCCAAGCGTTATACACCTAAACGATTATTAGAAAATATGAAGTATATATTCCTCTCTCTCAGTCTACTCTTCCTCTTCTCATGCAGTTATACTGAAAAAATAACTACTGGCGATATGGCCTTTGAGCGGAAACAATTTGCTGTCGCTACTAAATTTTTTCCTGAGGAATACACTAAAGAAAAATCACGAGTAAATAAAGGGCAGATTGCCTACAAACTGGGCAAGTCATTCGAGAAGATGAACCAAAATGAAGAATCTATAGAATGGTTCAAAACAGCCTACGACAATAGCTATGGTATTGATGCATTGAAAGACTATGCATTTGCACTCAAAAAAGCGGGTAGATACAAAGAAGCAAAATTAGCTTTCAAAGAATTAGGTATAGAAATAGGCTCACCTTATGAATATAGAAAAGAGATTAGCGCTTGTGATATAGTGCAAGGCTGGAAGGAAAACGAAAGCCTGAACCCATATAAAGTGACTGACTCAGGCCTCAACTCTGCTAATGCAGATTATGCGCCCGTGATGATGCCCGATGGCAATATCCTTTTCAGTTCAGATAGAAGGACAGGCGGTGAAGCAGAAACGTATAATTGGACAGGCAATGGATTTTCAAATCTTTGGTTGTTTGATAAAAGTAGTTTTGATTCTAAGGAGTTTAGTAATCTCATCAACTCTCCTGGAAATGAAGGCACAGCCTCTTTTAATAGTAACTTTACAGAAATTATTTTCAGTCGCTGTTATTCACTAGACAAAGATGATAAGTACTGTAAATTAATGAGCAGTACTCTTGAAAATGATGACTGGACGGAGCCGCAAATGCTCAATTTCACCAAGCCAATGATCAACTATGGACACCCTAGTTTTGGTAAGGATGACAACACTTTGTATTTCTCTTCTAACGATCCTGATGGCTGGGGAGGATATGACATCTATCTTACTACTAGGACCAATGAAGGATGGTCAGAACCAAAGCTATTAAGTAGAGCAATTAACACGGAGAAGGACGACAAATTTCCATACGCTGATGGAGATACCTTATACTTTGCTAGTGATGGTCATACCGGTATGGGTGGCTTAGACATCTACAAAACATATATTCAAAATGGAACTAGATGGACGCCTGCTCAAAACATGTTGCCTCCTATCAATTCCTCTGCAGACGACTTTGGCCTTGTGGTAGACTATATCAATCCAGTCCAATCTCCAGATCTGCAACATGGTTATTATACTAGTTCTAGAGTTGGAGGAAATGGCTCTGATGATATTTACAAGTTCACAAAAGTAGTGGTTCCTCCGAAAGAAATCGTGAAGGTTGATACTACTTTAGCTGCTCCAAAACCGAAAGAAATTGTGTATAAGCTAATTCTGAATGGATACGTGGTGGAGCAAATTTTCGAAGACCCTAACAACCCAAATAGTAAATCTATCGGCAGACGCCCAATTTCTGGAGCAAAAGTCGATATTAATATAAATGGCAAAAGCATTGATAAAGTTACAGTTGACGAGACCGGCTTCTTTACCCTAGAGTTAGACGAAGAGACAGACTATTATTTCTTTGGCTCTAAGGAAGGATACCTAAATAACAGCAACCGTTTCAGCAGCAAGGGAATAGGTAAGATCCCTTCTAGTCCAACTCAAGAGTTCGAAGTAGAAATCGTATTGGACAAAATATTTAAGAACAAAGAAATTGTTTTGGATAACATCTATTACGACTTAGATAAGTGGGACATTCGTCAGGATGCACAACCTACTTTGAATAGTCTCTACACTACTTTAAATCAAAATCCAAATATCAAGATTCAACTCAACTCGCATACGGACTGCCAAGGGCAAGATCAATATAATCAGAACCTTTCGCAAAAACGGGCTCAGTCAGCAATAGAATATCTGATTAAGCAAGGGATTGACGCAAGTCGCCTTTCTGCTGTGGGATACGGTGAGACTAGGTTGGCGATAGATTGTGCTTGCAATAGTTGTACCGATGATCAGCATCAAGCAAATAGACGAACTACCTTTACTATTATAGAGTAGCAATATTATTTATTTTTGATGGGCGCTTGTATCCTGTCATTCGCTTGTACTCCACTCCCTATCAGTGCATTCATGATAGTTGTTACTAGTATTCGTTCATCCACTCATCCTTCGTAACTCCTTCATTCATAGCATTGCTATTGAGCTACGTATCGCTTCTACCAGGAGCGCAAATGAAAATCAAATAGAAAAACATGAGAATTCTAGCCATCATATTAATACTATTTTGTCATAAGCAGCTATGTTCATGCAGCTGCGTTCATATTCAATCTAAAGAAAAGTCAAACTTAGAATTTGAAATAGAACAAAGTGATTGGATTGGAATTGGGACTATTATAAAATCTAATACTGATTCATATCCCGCCGTTTACCATATTGAAATCCGAATTCTTTACAAAGAATCTAAAGAAATAAAGTCTATACAAACTGGTTTAGGAGGACCAGATTGCGGATTTATTTTTGAAGTAGGAAAGGAATATGTAGTGTATGGGAATACAATAGGAGAATCAAGCATTGAAACAAACCGATACTCTCGAACAAATGAAATCAACAACTCTTCTGATTACGACTATTTAAATAAGAAATTTCTAGACAATAAAATTAGGCTCGACTGGTCTGAATCTTTCACTAATTATATTCAATCAAAAATTGGAGATCAAATTGACATGATAAATCCACCTCTAATAATTAGTGAAAATTACAATATCTTAACTGTTGAAAATACAATCGTAAAGCACCCGAATTATTATATCATTGAGGAATTAATATTCAATCCAAAAGAGATTAATAAGATGAATCCTAAGCTAATGGATATAGCTGCTTCAAATAGAATAGTATTATTAAAGTCTTTTAATTCAAAAATTCGAAAAAGAAAATTGATTAGAATATTAAATAGCCTTATATAATTTAAGGTAGAAGACTACACTCTAATTTTATTGGCAATAAACATTCTCAAGCTAAAAATTACTGCACTATAAAACTACGTCGCGAAGCAAACTGACCTTCTATCCAAATAGAAGCAAAGTAGGCACCTGGCACATAATCTCTTAAAAGAAGTAACTCTCTAATTTGCTCGCCAGATGAAACTGAAGTTTTGTGCATTAACTGTCCAGTTAGGTTGTACACTCTCAATTCGATTTCTCTTTGAGTTGTTTTAAATTCTACCTCAAAGTTAATCTTATCCGAAGTAGGATTTGGGAATACTACAAACTGGTCAATAGAACGAGCTTCTAAAGTATTCGTAGAGGTTAATAAACCCACTACAATATCTCTTTCTTCAAAGCTACAACCACCTTCGTCTATGGCGATAAAAGAATAATTACCGATAGAAATACTATCTAATAATAGTCCTGTTCCTACTTCTAGTCCCGCTGCATCAAACCAAGTCACGTCATAGTTTCCTCGGCCGCCTTCTAAGAATATTTCTATTTGTCCATTTAATTCTCCTGAATTAGCCTTTTGGACGAATACACTATCCAAATTAATAATGCTAGGTTGTTCTAAGACAATAGGGTCAATAGTAAAGGAGCAGCCTTCACTATCAATAACAGTAGCTTCATATACACCCGGTCTGAGGTTCTCTATTATACTTTCTGTTTCCTCTACTAGATTCCAATTGAAGATGTACGGAGCTACTCCTCCCGAAACCTCGACATGAATCACTCCATCATCATCGTTAAAACAAGTGATGGAGTCTACTTGCACATCCGATGTTGCCATAGTGTTTTCGAATCCAATTACTAACAAATCATCAAAAACGGTAGGACATCCTGTGTCATCCGTAATGGTCAAACCGACTGGGCCCGAGCATAACTCAAAAACGGTAGCAACGGTATCTCCTGTAGACCATTCATAGATATAAGGTGGGTCTCCTCCTGTAACACTTGTAGCAACTACACCATCACATTTTCCATTACAACTAGTATTGGTAAAATTAAAAGTGAGTTCAATAGGACTAACTTGAAAATCTTCGATGATAACATCTAGTAGAAAGAAATCACAATTTATTTCATCGGTCACAATAAGATTATAAGAACCCGATTCAAGATCATAGATATTAGGAGTAATCGCTCCGTTATCCCATTGGTAACTAAGATTTCCTACCCCGCCTGAGAAGGATGTTTCTATAAAAGGATTTATATCGGCCAAACAATCCGCTTGTTGGACAACTAAATTTTCAAGCACAATGGTATCATTGACCGGTTCAAAGACAATAGGGTCAGACACTAGGATACAATCATTCCTATCTGTTATAGTTACAGCATATTCTCCGAAAGGCAGATTTAAGTTGGAGCTTGAGCTACGACCATTACTCCAAGCGTAGCTATACGGGGCATTTCCTCCCGTTGTTTGCAGCTCAATAAATCCATTAAAAGAACTTTGGCAAGTAGGCGGTAAACTATTCACAGCAATATTGACTTCCAAAGGTTCTGCTACAGCAAAATCAGTGGTGCTTACACAGCCATTATTATCGGTAACGGTAACCGCAAAACTACCACTGGGTAGTCCTCGAAGGGTATCCGTAGATTGAAAAACTTCCTCTCGAGCTACACCCACTTCCCAATTGAATTGGAATGGTGGAGCGCCACCATTTACTTCGACTACAACTACTCCATCTGCTGCACCAGCACAAGATACATCTTTAACTTCCTTTGTAAATACTCCAATTGTTGAGGAATTTACGCCTATTGAAATATTGTCTATTACCGTATGACAGCCGTTGCCTCCTCCGGTGACCGTTACACTATACGAACCAGGAAGTAGGTTTTGCTGGTTTTGTTCCCTCGACCCATTACTCCAATGGTATTGAAAAGGTCCGACCCCATCGTTTATCTCTAAAACAACACCTGAAGAAATCGATCCATTTTCGCAAGGGTCATTATCTAACTCGAAATCTATCACTGGTGCTTGGGCTACATTAATGGGTACAGAAATCAAGTTACTTGTACAGACTACTTCATACTCTAAGGTTGAGTTATCTGCCCCTATACTTTGATCTTCTCCACAAGAATAGTCTGTTCTGGAATTTGATTCAAAAGAACCATCTAATGAAATAGAACCATCACAGTTATTTACATTGATAGCAGAACCCTGCCATGGCATATCATTAAGAGAATAATCTCTTCCTTCAATATTTAGTTGAAGTGAAGCCATCTCCGAATCCGACCAGTTCCAGAAAATAGCATCTCGCACCACTCCTTGGTTGTCAATTAGCATAACCCAACCCGGATTTGAATTATTCCATAGAACTGGAGTAGTCCAGCCTTGTCTATCTCTAACTTGTATAGCGCCTCCTTCAAGTGCTGTCAAGGGCCACGGAGAAGGATGGAAAGAATTAATACCTTCGCCGTTTGTCTCACTCAATACACTGTTGGCATAAACATTCCAATCTTGATAATTTCCTGATACCCCAATACTTTGCAACTCCAACTCAAACGGAAAAAGCAAACTCACTTCTGTCAATCGCAGTCCAGGTCCATTACGCATTACGTTCTGTGCATACAAGACTTGGAAACCACTCTCTAAATCTACGGGAAGAGGATTTCCACTACCAATAAAATTTTGTTGATTAAAATCACTGTACCAGTTCACCTCTAGTCCCCCATCTACAGAAACAAAATTATTTCCAGAACAAATATTTTGCAATGGAGCATTTGGGTTTATGACATTGCTATCATCAAACATACCATTGCAATTTTCATCAATATTATTGCATCCTATTTCAGTAGCTCCAGGAAAAATACTGTTATCAAAATCATTACAATCTAAGTCGTTCGTAACGAAACCAGAAGGTGCAGAAGAAGAACATAGTGTTATGAACTCTGCGCTGTTCCCAAAGCCATCGTTGTCGGCATCTCTCCAATGCATAAAAGAAGCATTACCATTAGTTTGTGCACCGTAAAACACGATTTCATCAAGCGCTATATTTCCTCTATTACTCGTGGCGCCAGTTGCTACGAATCTCATTCTGACAGTTTGTCCATGAAAATTTCTAAGGTCTATATAATTTCTAAACCATAGATCTCCAGTGCTGCCAGATTCAATCCATAAGTTTTGCCATTGATTGCTTCCATCCTGCGGCAGAATTTCTAGACTAAGTGAGCCAATATCATTTCCTGATAGATGATGAAAGAAGGACATGTGGCAGTTATTTTGATTAGCAGAAATCTGAAGGCAATTGGTTTCTAATACCGCGCGATTGTTGAATTGGCAAGCCGAACCATTTGTTTCTACATTTAGGTAATTTCCAGACCCGCTAACATCAGCCGAAGGTCCAGAACCATTGGTTATAGTCGAACCAAAGTTGATAGACCAGTCAAAGTTATCATCTCTTGCATTATCCCATGTACCTTGTACATTACATACTAGCCCACAAGAAGCGATGCACGGACTATTGCTATCAAAATCGTCTCGAATAGTTACCGCCTGTGTAGCACATGCAGTTTGTACAAATACCATACAGGCATTTTTACTGTATTCTCCATTGGGGCATCTTGTCCTCACGTAAACGTCGTAAGCGGTATCTTCTGCCAATTGTAATGCAGTCGTAGTGGAAATATTATTGGTTTGGAAAATATTTCCATTAACGGAGAATAAACCAGTGCTAGGAGCTTCTCCATGAGGTACAACTTCTATTAGAGTTAATTCAGTGTTGGGTATAGGGTCCCATGAAACGGTAATGCTAGCATTGTTAACGCTGTTTATTGTAACGTTTTCTGGTTCTGGGCAATGTATCTCCGTAAAAATCAATTCTGCATATTCGAGGTTTCCCAAATTTGCCCCTGCATCTTTATCACAAACTTCTAAAAACCAAATTCCATTTGGGTCTTCACCATCGAAATCAGAAAAATCTCCTTCAGGTAAAAACATACCTACAAAATTGTTCTCTATAGAAGGGTCTTCTAAGGTCAATAAGTTAAGGCATGGATTCATGGTGAAGGAAGTGTGCGCTGCACAATTGGGTACTGAAATATCTCCGTAACTAGTGCTACTTGCAGAACTCCCATTTTCGAAGGACAAGGGCACAACAGTACCGCTCGGTGAACGCAAGGATATACGTAAGTCTAATTCCCAAGTATGCGAAATAATCAGTCTAGCTTCACTTAGTTCAACGTTTGAGCCAAGGCTTGTATTAGATAGATGATTGATTGGAAGGGCATACGCAAGGCCCTGCGCGCAATTATCTTGTGGAATCGGAATCGAGAGACCGCAGTTTTCGGATGAAATGGTAAGTTCATTGACAACTATGGCTTCATTCTGATCAACAGAAAGACCTAAAAATTGAATAATGAAAATACTCCAAAAAAGCGAAATCAAATTCCGTTTGCTTTTCGTTAGCGGCAATAAATTTTAAGGCCGCTATCTGTTTTAAAAATTGATTTTCAGCTTGATTTTCGGTTTGTTACCATGGGATTAAAATCAAGGTGATTGATATCATGTATCTTTTAGAACGCCTAATGTTTTTTGGCATAACTTCCCAATCTCAGCGTTAAAAATTCTCCTGATAGCTAAGGCTATCACTGCGCTTTTTGCCTTTATCTTGAAAAATTCTTCTCAAAAACCATTTACGATGCTTTAATACATACATGATATTATTAATGCAAAATAACGAAAAATCAAAAATTTCCTTTATTCAGAGCACTTTTTTGCACAAATAAGGGCTTTTCGGCATATGAAAGGACGTTTTAATGAAAAAATTGGTAAGAATCATCCCATTATGGGGAATTCAAGCCTTTCGTTCTTGTCAAAAATAGCTGATAACCAATGAAATACATGGGCGACCTTAGTGTATTCGCGAAGCACCGCAGGTGTGTAGCTCTGCAAGCAGAGTGCGCTAGAGGCTAGCGGGTGAAGTGTTTCTGCGAACTGCAAGGAAGCTGAAGTAACGGAACACGCGACTCCGCGCGATAGCGCTTGGAGGAGACCCCAAAAAATAATTGAATAAAGGCTCCAAGTATATCCAATAGACAATCTAGCCTGCCACAACGATATTGATCATCTTATTCGGAACGACGATAATCTTCTTCACTTCTTTTCCTTCGATCCACTTTTTTATTTCTTCTATTTCAAGTGCTTTTTTCTCCAAGACATCCTTTGGGGTACCAGCAGGGAAATCTTGAAGGGCACGCTTCTTACCATTGATACTGATAGGGTAAGTGATGCTATGCTCCGTAAGGTGCTTTTCATCATGCTTTGGATAAGTCGCATGATGGATAGAAGTAGTATTACCCATAATCTCCCATAATTCTTCTGTTGCGAATGGTGCAAATGGTGCAAGCAAAATTGTAAGTGGCTCAAGAATTGCTTTTTTATTGCAATTGAGTTTACGAAGATTATTGACACACTCCATGAATGCGCTCACACAAGTATTGAATGAAAAACGCTCAATATCATGGTGTATTTTCTTTATTGTTCCGTGTAATATTTTGAGCTCATCTTTACTAGGCGCTTCATCACTTATCTGGAATTTTTCTTCTACGAAAAACATAGACCAGAATTTTCTGAGAAATTTGGATACTCCAGAAATACTATTGATATCCCATGGCTTAGACTGCTCTATAGGCCCAAGGAACATCTCGTACATTCGGAACACATCCGCTCCATGTACTTCGATAACTTCATCTGGATTAATCACATTATAATATCGCTTAGACATTTTTCCTATCTCGGATTTGGTTAGCATGAAACTGTCCTCAGCGCCATCTTCCTTAGCCTCCCATCTTCCTTTGTGTAAGGTTCCTTTGCTACATTCAAAATAAGCATTTTCGTAGATAGGTCTCCATTTAAAAAACTCCTTGATGCCTGCAATATTTAGGTGCGAGTTCTTAGTACCGTAATCACTTACAAAATTTACGTGTACAGGTAAAGGGACGGCGTCTTCAATATCTAATTTCTCAATCATTCCGGCACACATAAAATGATATTCATCATCTTTTTTCTCTCTCAATAAAAAGATCGACTCGATCACTCCTTGTATCATTCCTTGATTGATAAGCTTTTTGAACGGTTCCCGAGTCGGCACTAATCCCTTGTCATTGAGGAATTTATGCCAGAATCTGGAATACAATAAATGAGACACTGCATGCTCTGCACCTCCAACGTATAAATCAACATCCTGCCAATAATCCAGTGCTTCTTTCCCTGCAAATGCTTCATCATTATGTGGATCCATATAACGCAGAAAGTACCATGAAGAACCTGCTACAGCAGGCATAGTATCTGTCTCCCGTTTGCTCCCATCGGATGTATTTACAAATGAGTCAATTCTTGATAAAGGCGATTTTCCATCTTTGCCCGGTTTAAAATCTGATGTATCTGGTAGAGTTAAAGGTAATGCCTCTAAGGGTAACATTGAAACCAAACCATCTTCGGCATACTTGACTGGGAATGGCTCTCCCCAATAGCGCTGTCTACCAAAATTGGCGTCACGCATTTTATAATTAATTTTCGCTTTACCGATCTTCTCTTTCTCTACTCGATTACAAATTTCAGTTATGGCCTCTTTGACTTCCATTCCATTCAAGAAATCAGAATTGATCAAGGTTCCTAACTTATCTGCCATGCTGGCATTCGGATATTTAGATTTGTCTATGACATCGACTATTTCTAACCCAAACTTAGTAGCGAAAGTATGATCTCGCTCATCATCACTAGGGACAGCCATAATCGCCCCTGTGCCATATCCAGCTAAAACATACTCCCCTATCCAAATAGGCATTTTCTTTTTGGTGTAAGGGTTAATAGCATAGGCACCTATGAACTCTCCTGAGACTTGCTTTTCAGCCATACGCTCTATCTCTGAACGTGACTTGACCATTTCTACATAGGTCTTCACAGTATCTTGCTTATCAGCAGTCGTCAGCTTATCTACTAAATCATGCTCTGGCGCAAGGACTATATAGGTAGCTCCGAATATAGTATCTGGTCTAGTTGTAAACACCTCAACCTTCTCATCTGATCCTTCTACCTCAAATGAAATAGATGCTCCTTCTGAACGACCAATCCAATTGGACTGCATCGCTTTGAGTGCATCTGACCAATCCAAGTTGTCCAAGCCACGCAATAATCTATCTGCATAAGCTGTGATACGGAGGTACCACTGCGTCATAGCCTTTTGCTCCACCGGATGACCGCCACGTTCGGAAACGCCGTCCACAATTTGATCATTGGCTAATACAGTACCCAATTCCTCGCACCAATTGACATAGCCTATTTGTCTAAAAGCCAATCTATAGTGACTTAATACTTCTTGCTTCTCCAATGCTGTCATAGCATTCCAGGCAGCAGCATCAAATGCTTCTTCGTAGGTAGTCGCTGCTTTAATATTTTGATTTCCTTCTTTGCTAAAGGTTTCTTCTAAAGAGGCGATAGTTTCTGCCTTATTGGTATTCTGATCAAAGTAGTTGGCAAACAACTGAGTAAAAATCCATTGTGTCCATTTGTAATACTCCGGCTCGCAGGTAATTACCTCTCTGCTCCAATCAAAAGAGAAACCAAGATTTGATAATTGGGCTCTGTACTGCACTATATTTTCATTGGTAGATTGAGCAGGATGTATTCCAGTCTGCAATGCATACTCCTCTGCTGGCAATCCGAAAGCATCAAATCCCATTGGGTGCAGCACGTTGAATCCTTGCAATCGTTTATAACGCGCAAAAATATCTGAAGCGATATATCCTAAGGGATGTCCAACATGTAGTCCTGCCCCAGATGGGTAAGGAAACATATCCAATACATAGAATTTTGGTTTGCCTTCTGCATCGTTAGATACTTTATAAGTTTCATTGGCAACCCAGTTATCTCTCCACTTTTCTTCTACTGCTTGGTGATTGAATTCCATATTTCTTGTGTTGGTATACCATTTCTAGATGGTATTAGTCTAAATTTTACGTATTCGCATCGATTTTAATACGATTCAGCCTAAGAATGAATTACTTTTGCTATTGTACGCCGTCAAAACCAATAAAGGTGGCGAAATTAGCCATAATGAGCTTATAATTCAAGTAGAATAAAAACAGATTAAAAATGATAGGTAGAATACTCAAAATCGGATTAATACTCGTAGCAGGATTTCTTGGCTATACTTACTTCTTTGGTAATGCTGAAGAGAAGGCGCAGTCCCGCGAAATAGTTGGAGATATTGGTCAAGCTGGAAAGAAAATTTTTAGTAAAATTGGTAACATGCTCAATAAGCAAAAAGATAATTTTGATGAAGGGCGACATGACGAGGCTTTGGCTAGCGTTGGCAGTGAACTAGACAAGCTGAAAGATAAGGTCAAAAATGATCGTCTTCTGGAAAAAGCTTTGGATAAGCTAAAGGACGAGAAGGATAAGATTTCAGATAGCATTAAAAATGCTACGCCTGAGGACAAACAGAAACTTAAGGACAGGTTTAGGAAATTGGTCGATGGAACGAAGGAGTTGTTGGAGGATTTGAGTAAGGAGTAGGGAGTTGTGTTTTGGTAATAATTTTTCCATAATAATGATTGAGGTTTTAAGTAATCTGCTCTTTATTCTAACTCCAATAATATGGAATATTTTTCCAATTTTCATAACTTTTGCTGTTTCAAAAATGGATTATTTGTTTTGGGATCCGGATAAATTGAAAGCGGATTTCAAACTAGAAAAACGAACTTGGGGACCATCCTATATCAATTACACCCAAGTGAAACTGATATTTAGTCTTACAAAAAATGATTTTACAATGGAGAAAGCAAAAGAGGCTATTCTATTATAGAAACTTGCTTTTGCATCATTGTTTTTAGCGATTGGAGGTCTTATTCTGATATGGGTAATTGTCTAAGTCGACTAGTCATTAGTAAGATTTTTAATAGCTCCTAGAGCAAAACCTAGAATTAACC
>CAYWOZ010000054.1:12318-18569 GCA_964458675.1 uncultured Saprospiraceae bacterium | reverse complement strand
TTTTATATCCTTCATTTCTCAGTTCTTTAATTCTTCTATTAGTAGTATTAACTATTTCTCTTAATTCTTTATCAAATCTTGACTTTGGGTACTTTTTCCTAAAAGTATCCATCTTATCTACAACGCGCGTAAAGCGTTCTGGTTGCTTGATTACCACACTATTGGTTGCATATTGGTAAAGCGAGTTAATGACCATATACCTTACTTTCTCCGCATCCGCTATTTCTGGAAAATCCTTAAGTAAATTCTCGAAGGAGGTCACTGCAGATTCGTAGTACCGTGTATTGAAGTATAGTTCTCCTTGTGCATAAGCTTTTACTTGAAGCTTTTCTCTCATTTGATCTATCAGCTTATTGCACTCTGCTACTCGTTCACTTTGAGGATAGGTATTTACAAAGAGTTCAAAGTCCGCAATCGCTTTGATAGAATTGGTCTGATCCAACCTATAGGAAGGACTTTGTTTATAATTAGAGAGGGCAGACAAAAATTCTGCTTCTTCTTTTAACTTACTATTTCTAAACTTATTGGCGAAATCCTTAAAATAGAATGACGAAAGAGAATATCGCTCCAGCTTGAAATGCGTATTGGCATAGTTGAAGTAGGATTGCTCCGACTCAGATCGTCCCCTGATAGAGCCTAAAACAGATTCATATAAGGTTTGTGCTTTTTGGTATTCTTCTGCTTCATAAAACTCACCTGCTTTTGCCAACAGAGTTGGTAAATCCGCTGTTTCTCTGAGTTTTTCGAATTCAGTTTTACATGAAAAGGAGCAAAATATTATGATTCCTAATAAGAGAAGAAAAAAACTGTTTTTCATAAGCCTGCAAAATTAACGCTTTTTCAATTAATACCTACTATAGAGAGCGTATTGTAGGGCAAAAAGTTGGTTCAAGATCATATTTTTCTATTCTAAAGTCTTTTCTGGGCTATTTCGCAATATTTCAACTCAATAACGTCTTGGTTTTCTTCTATTTCGGATCCTTTTACCTCTATGAAACATGGACTTAAGGCAGCTATATTATCTCAAAAATTACCATTAAGCTGTCTTTATCCATTGATAATAGTTTTTTTTGGGCGTGCGCTGGACTTCCACCAAAAGCCATTCCCACCATCCCTGTGTCAGTCCATCACCAGGCTCGTCAGGGGTACGCATTCGCTCCCGTCCCGATGAAAAAATCGGGACCATCTCCTAAGGTCGATGCCCTTATCATCCTTCACGCGGCCTGCCCACCATCCCAGCCAATTCTAAAAATGAGGGTTTTTGCCATTGATAATTTCTAGCTTCGCGTAGGAGCTTTGCGACGAAGCGTGTCGCTCAGAGAGCGAAAGAACAAGCGGTGGAAGTGGTATACGTTTTTTTTTGCGGGATGGGATTGGGATGCATGCGGGATGCGTAGAGACGCAAGATTTTGCGTCTGTACCCTGGCGCGTGCAAAAAAAAACGGATAGGAACGGACGACGCAGTCACGCTGAAAGCCGTGATGGTCCCAAAACAGTATCTAAAAAAGAAATGAAATTATGCAATTAAAATTATGGTTTGATAACCACAAGCCGCTTAGTCGTAACCACCTTACCTGTTGTGTCTACAAGACTATATAGATATGTCCCTTTTCTAAAGTCACTTAGATCTACCTTGAGCATCTTGTTGCCAGAAATAAAGTATCTCTCACTGTATGCTTCTAAACCAAGTATGTTGAAAATTTTAAGATCGTAGTGATTTGGATCAAGATTTACACAATCAAATCTAGCGTAATTAATAGCTGGATTAGGATAAGCAAATACATCTTCAAAGCCAGAGCGAACTATAGGTTCAGTAGAGGTGATTATCTCTGAATTCTTGAATGTAAATGACTCCACATTTGTCTCTTCATCATCTAAGGTAATGACAGCAACTGGTTCGTTCACTCCTTCTGCCCAGTAAGTCAAAGTGATAGTAGTGTCCATACCTAAGAAGCCTCCTGCCGCTGCTCCAAACTGATCTGTAACATCTAACCAATCAAGTATAGGAACCTTGACTTCTAATCTAGTTTCTGTCATTTGAAATCTTCTTTGACGAAGCACTTCATAAGTGTTGTTGCCAGGCAGCAAAACTGTACCCCAACCATCAACAAGATCTACGCGATCAAGCTCTACACGGACGCGAATAGAATCAGGTGCAATAGGTAAACTATCTAAAACACCACCTGGAATCATGTTTGCACCAAAGGCTACAACTGATTCTGTAGAATAAGTATCTAAATCTAAAAAATCTAAGGGTGCTGTTCTATCTACCAATGGAGGAGTAAAAGGAGTCACTAGATTCAAACCAAATCCTGTAGGATCAAAACCCGTAAATCCAAGCACTTCAAACACGTTATCATCTCTCCTAAAAAAAGTAGTACCATTACCCACTATGGCTAAGTTTGCATTTGGGAAAGCATTCAAGGTATCCGCTATCGCAGCATCTGAATATACATCAGAAGAAGGAATACCGGTAGTCTGAACTTGGCTGAAATCCCACAACTGATTTCCTCCGCCATCTGTGATAGGTATCTCACCTGGAGCTGGAATAATAGAAATGTTACTAATGGTATCTCCTACACTTGGAAAATAACTATTAGATATAGTTATCTGAGCGTTGACAGAAGTCATGCAAAAGGCAAAAATAAAAAGGAAACCAAAGTAAAATCTCTCCATAGAAGAATAAAATGAGCGTGTTTATGAACTGATAAAGTTAACATATTAAACAGCAAGAAACCTGAATTAAGAAACAATTAACTATCTAGACTGGAAAATATTGGCCATTCCGTCTCTAATAATCACCTGAAAAGCTAGAAAAGCTGCATTTTTACTAGTTTTTGATAGTCTCCTGCATTTTGCATGAGATACTCATGAGTGCCTTTCTCAATAATCTCACCTTCCTTCAATACCACAATTTCGTCCGCGTGCTGTATCGTGCTCAAACGGTGAGCAATGATAATGGCTGTTCGATTCTCCATCACTTGCTGTATAGATTGCTGCACCAACTTTTCGGATTTTGAATCCAACGCAGAGGTGGCTTCATCTAATATTAATATTGGAGGATCTCTCAAGATGGCTCTTGCTATAGTCAATCTCTGGCGCTGCCCTCCACTCAACTTGGTCCCACTATCACCGATATTGGTCTCGTAGCCAGATTCGCTCTCCATAATAAAATCATGAGCGTTGGCTATTTTAGCAGCCTTGATTACCTCCTCCTTGCTTACATCTTTATACCCAAAAGTGATATTGTTGTAAATCGTATCATTGAAAAGAATAGGTTCTTGCGTCACTAATCCAAAAAGCTGTCTAAGATCATAAAGTTTAACATCTCGAATATCTACTCCATCTATTCGGATAGCTCCTCCTAGCACATCGTGAAATCTACTAACCAAATCTACCAGGGTAGATTTTCCACTTCCTGAAGGGCCTACTAATGCCACAACCTTCCCTTTTGTGATATTGAGGTTTATGTTTTTTAAAACCTTTTCTCCATCGGTGGAATAAGAAAAGGTGACATCATCAAAAGTAACTCCCTGACTAAACGCGCTCAATTTCCGTGCATCATCTTTGTCCACTATAGTGTTTTCTCTCTTGATGATATCGTTCACCCTATCTAGTGCTGCTATTCCCTTTTGGATATTGTAGTAAGCGTTACTTAGTTTTTTGGCGGGGTCAGTCACATTCCAAAAGGCTAAAATGAAAGCTATAAAAGTGGAGGCCTTAAATTCTCCCTGTTGGATAAGGTCGAAGCCATAAAAAATCAAAACTGCAAAAATCCCTACCCCTAAAAACTCAGTAAGTGGTGAGGAGATGTCTCTCCTCCATAGTAATCTTGTCAGAACATTTTTATGGTCATTATTTACTTCCGAAAACTTTGTCTTTTGATATTCTTCCGCATTAAATGCTTTTATAACCTTTAGTCCGGAAAGGCCCTCTTCAAATATAGACATCAGTGTGCCCAATTTGGTTTGTGCCTCTTTGGACTGTCGTTTCAGTGTTTTTCCTATCAGTACAATCAATAAACTAGAAACCACTAATAATAGAATCACAAATAAGGTCAGCTTTGCACTTATAAACAGCATCACCCCTAAAGAACCGATGATCATCAATGGCTCTCTGATTACGATTTCCACCATATGCAATAAGCTCCATTGAAATTCATGTACATCATTGCTGACTCTGGATATGATGTCACCTTTCTTGCGCTCACTGAAAAAACCTATCGGTAATACTAATGCCTTTTCAAACATCTGTTTCCGGATATCTCTCACAATATTATTCCTAGCTGGTGTGATAAAGAAGAGAGATAGGTATCGAAATATATTTCTTAAAAGGTAGGCTAGCAACAATATGCTAAGAACAAAGCCAAGGGCTTTAGTTTGCCCATGTTCTACAATAATTTGCGATGAATAGTAGGAAAAGTAGTCGATATAGCTGTCTATATCAAAGTAAGAAAAGGCGGGTTCTTCCGTAACTAAATCCTCTTCTCCCAGAAGAATATTCAAAAATGGAATAAAAAGAGCAATGGAAAAAATAGAAAAAATCACCATCAAGATATTGCATATCACATTCAGCGCTACGTTTACTTTGTAGGGCATAATAAAGGACAACATATCCCGAATTGACTTCATATCTGTGGTATACTACTTTGAATATGTACTACAACAACGCAATTTTGATTTCGTTATTGGTTCAGACGAATGTGTAGTCATATCCCTTGGAAGTGACTACTTTTTCTTTTTTTCAGGTTCCTCGCCTATTTCGAAGGTATTTAGAAATCCAGTATTGAAATCTCCTTTTCTAAATGATTCGTCTTTCATAATCATTTGGTGAATTGGAACTGTAGTTTTGAGCCCCTCGATGATAAACTCATCTAAGGCACGCTGCATCTTTTTGATACATTCTTCCCGAGTCTGCGCTCTACAAATCAGCTTAGCAATCATAGAATCATAATGAGGAGAAACGGTATACCCAGAATAAACATGAGTATCTACTCTTACTCCATGTCCTTTTGGGGAGTGAAATGAAGTAATTTTGCCTGGTGTAGGTCTAAAATTATTATATACATCCTCTGCATTGATTCTGCATTCCATAGCATGCATCATTGGGATGTAATTTTTCTTACCAATTTTTTCTCCCGCAGCAATTTTTATTTGCTCCTTGATGAGGTCATGGTCAATCACTTCCTCTGTCACCGTATGCTCTACTTGGATACGGGTATTCATTTCCATGAAATAAAAATCCTTATTCTTATCTACTAAAAATTCCACTGTTCCAACTCCTTCATAATTAATAGATTCTGCAGCTTTGATAGCCGCTTCTCCCATTTTCTTACGCAATGCTTTGGTCATGAATGGAGATGGTGCTTCTTCTATCAATTTTTGATGTCTTCGTTGTATAGAGCAATCTCTTTCTGAAAGGTGAATTACGTTACCATATTGATCTCCCGCAATTTGTATCTCTACGTGACGTGGTTCCTCTACAAATTTTTCCATGTAGATTCCGTCATTCGAAAAAGAAGCCTTTGCTTCATTTCTAGCCATATCCCAAGCATCTACAAACTCGTCCTTATTCCACACGATTCTCATTCCTTTACCCCCTCCACCGGCAGTTGCTTTGAGGATAACTGGATAACCAATATCCTTCGCCAACTTCATTCCTTGCTTAGCATCTTTCAATAGACCATCAGACCCTGGAACCACCGGCACCTTGGCCTTAATCATAGTATCCTTAGCGGTGATTTTATCTCCCATCTTGCGGATTTGCTCAGGGGTAGGTCCAATAAACTTGATTCCATACTCCGTGCATACTTCAGCAAAATCTGCATTCTCTGATAAAAATCCATATCCAGGATGGACAGCGTCTGCGTTAGTAATTTCTACCGCAGCCATTATTTTTGGAATAGATAAATAGGAAAGCGCGGATGATGCAGGTCCTATACAAACTGCTTCATCAGCAAACCTAACATGCAGACTTTCTCTATCTACTGTAGAGTAAACTGCAACAGTCTTGATGCCCATTTCTTTGCAGGTACGTACGATACGCAATGCAATCTCCCCTCTGTTGGCTATTAATATTTTCTTGAACATTGTTTGAGCTTGGTATTTTGGAAAAATAAGATCTTAAGCATTTGGATCTACCATATACAATACTTGATCGTATTCCACAGGGGTAGCATCATCAATCATAACCTTTACAATTTTTCCTGATACTTCAGATTCAATTTCATTGAATAATTTCATTGCCTCTAC
>CAYWOZ010000054.1:0-12218 GCA_964458675.1 uncultured Saprospiraceae bacterium | reverse complement strand
CAATTTTTCCTGATACTTCAGATTCAATTTCATTGAATAATTTCATTGCCTCTACAATACAAACTACATCTCCTACATTAATACTATCTCCAACCTTTACATATGGCGGCTTTTCTGGCGAAGCAGATCTATAAAACGTACCTACTATTGGAGATTTGATAGCAATTAAATTAGAAGTTTCTTCTTTAGCTCCATCTCCAGCATTTGCAACAGGAGTAGCAGCAGGTGTCGCTGCGACAGGTACTTCAGCTGTTGTAGGTGCATTAGGAGGTGCGGAAAAAATATGCTGCACAGGAGGCGCAGCAGCTACTGGTATTACAGAAGGTGCTTGATTAGAATTACCTCCTTTAGAATAATTTTCAGTTCGAATAGTAACTTCGAATTCTGTATTTCTATACTTAAACTCGGACAAGTTTGACTTGCTGATTGTTTTTATTAATTCTGTTATTTCTTTGTAGGTCATACCTAAGGTATATTTGATTTTAGGAAAATACGCTTATTCTTTTACACGCTCCATATAACTGGATGTCGCAGTTTCTATCTTTATCTTATCTCCAATATTAATGAATAATGGCACCTTAATTTCTGCACCAGTTTCTACTGTTGCTGGTTTACCAGCGTTGGTGGCAGTATTGCCTTTTTCGCCTGGTTCAGTGTAGGTTACTTCTAGAGTAATATATTGAGGCATTTCGATAGTCAAAGGAACATCTTTTTGAGAATCATACAGCACCTCTATATTCGAACCTTCCTTCATCAATTCAGGCTTTGGAATCATTTGTTCGGGCAAGGTTGTTTGATTATAATCTTCGTTGTTCATGAAGTTATAGCCCATATCATCTTTGTACAGATACTGGAATTTTCTCCTTTCTACCCTAACGATGTCAATTTTATGACCTGCAGGGAAAGTGTTGTCTACTACTTTGCCAGAGGTAAGACTTTTCATCTTGGTCCGCACAAATGCAGCGCCTTTGCCTGGCTTTACATGTTGAAAACCAACTACAACCCATACATCATGGTTGTAATTCATGCAAAGTCCATTTTTAATTTCTGAAGTAGATGCCATATACTATCTAATTTGTATTTAAAAAAGAGATGCAAAAGTAAACAATTTATGGGTATCAGAGGTCTAAATCAGTCAAATGTGCTCCATCAAATTGCCCATTTTAAGTATATCGCGCCCCAGGTGAGGCCCCCGCCAAAGGCTGTAAGTACCACATTTTGCCCCTTTTCAAGCTTATTTTCGAAATCCCAAAGGCAAAGTGGGATAGTTGCAGCGGTCGTATTACCAAATTTATTAATATTAACCAATACTTTATCCATTGGACAATTCAGTCCATCTGCAACAGAGTTTATGATTCTAATATTAGCTTGATGAGGGACTACCCAATCTACGTCATCTACAGTCATGCCATTTCTACTAATCAAATCTCCAGAAGCACTTATCATACCTTTGACAGCTTTTTTGAAAACTGCTCTACCCTCTTGATAAATATAGTGTTCTCTATTTGCAACTGTATCAGTAGTAGCTGGCTTTAGAGATCCTCCAGCCTTCATATGAAGTATATCTCTTCCACTTCCATCACCTTTTAAGATAGCATCTTGAAATCCATTTTCATCTGTACTTGGCTCAAGGAGCACTGCTCCTGCCCCATCTCCGAATATAACACAAGTAGCTCTATCTGTGTAATCAATTATAGAGGACATTTTATCTGCCCCTATGACAATTACTTTCTTATACATACCAGAACTAATGAACTGAACTCCAGTAGTTAATGCAAACAAAAAGCCAGAACAAGCTGCACTTAGGTCAAAACCAAAAGCATTTTTCATTCCGCACTTATCCGCAATAATATTAGCTGTATCTGGAAAAAGCATATCAGGTGTAACCGTCGCCACTATCACTAATTCTATTTCTTCAGGTGCAATGCCTTTTTTCTTTAGAAGCCCTTTTACCGCTTCTACTCCCATATCTGAAGTCGCCTTTCCTTCTTCTTTTAGGATGCGGCGCTCTTTTATACCCGTTCGAGATTCAATCCACTCATCATTTGTATCAACCATAGTCTCTAACTCCTTGTTTGTCAATATATAGTCAGGTACATAGCCAAAAACACCAGTAATGGCAGCTTTCAAAGATTGCATATCACTAAATTAAGAGGTTCGTTCTTTTCGCCAAGGTAAAAAAAATGTTAATAATCACTCACCAATTAGATAAATACATTTCGCTATCTATGAAAATAAGCTGAAGCATCTTATCCTTAGAATACAAATTAATCATGAAGCTCTATCAGACTTTCGATAATCACCAAAAATTAACCGATTTCACCCCTTAAAAACAACCAATTTCGTTAAGTCTCGTATTTAATATATTATATTGTATTATCATATGTAAAAAATTGTACTCTAGAAACTTATTTAAATGATTTTGAGTTAAATACAAATTTTGGTATATATTTTGAACACATATTGCCATAGCTCATAGGTCCGCTATTTCGATAGTTTTTACCTCATAAAACCAATCTAAAAATATGAAAAAGTTCACCGTTTTGTTTTATCTATTGATGATGACTGTTTTTGCTTTTGGTGCAAAGACAGATTTTATGGTGAATTTAGCTACAGCCAAGCACAAAGCAGGTGTTGAGGGAAAGCTATACATGGTTCATTTTACAGCTACATGGTGTACTCCTTGTAAGTGGATGAATTCATACACTTTTACGGATGAAAGAGTAGCCGAATACCTTTCTGACAACTATGTTCCTGTCAAAATAAATGTGGATGATTTTGATGGTATCCTTATCAAGCAAAAAAATAATGTACAATTTCTCCCTACTCTTTTGATTTTCAATAGCAAAGGCGAAGAAGTTGGTAGGTTTGAAGAAGCCATCGGGCCGAGCAAACTAATGATTATACTTGAAGAAAATAATATCCCCGTCAACAGAGAAAAAATTGATCTTCCAGAACCTCAAGCTGCGATATCCCCTGAAGCCATTTCTAGGCCTATCTTGCCATCTATTTTTGACGATAGCGAACTTCAAGAAACACCAAAGGAACTAGATGCAAGCATCCCTGTGGCGATTACCGAAGCAAAGGAAAAGGTGATTTATACTCCACCAGCTATAAAGGAAGAAAAGGTTATAGTTGCAGAAGCTGTTACAGAAACACCGATTGTTGTTGCTCCAGAACCTGCTGCTGCAAAACCTGATACACCAAATATAAATACGATTTCTCCTGCTGTGAGCAAAGCTGCCGAAGAGCTTGCATTTTTATCAGGTGAAGGTATTTTTGAATTAGATGTAAAATACAAGCAAAAGGAAGGCTTCAGTGTCCAGATTGGATTATACGCCCGTTATGAAAATGTACTTGCAGAGGTTAATAAATTCAAGAAGATGTACGGCAAGCAAATCTACGTGCACATAGGTAAGAAAAACGGAGTTCCTGTTTATAGACTTTTGATGGGGAATTTTTCTGATAAGCCATCTGCAGATCGATTAGAATTCGAACTCAAAGCAAAAGGACTAGATTGCTTTGTGAATGATTTGAGTAGGCTGTAATATAAGTATTTTAGGGGCCATACAGACTGAAAAGCGTCTGCACCAGGCTATACATCATTTCATTTCGGTGCTACGCACTCCTTCCTCTAGGGCGAATGCAATTCGCCCCTACGGTCGGATGACTTCTATCCTTTGTCCAAAAATTTTAATGATTTCTTTACCATTCTTTACTCGTATGATAAACTGTTCCTTTGAATAAAGCTATTAGCGTCTCGTCCGATTTACGAACTTCTACTTCATATACCCCTAACTTTCTAGACCTACTTTTTTCAATAGCGATGGCGTCAATCCAATCCCCTGTTTTTAGTTGGGCCAAATGAGAAATAGAGGTTTCTATGGATACTGCTTTTATACCATGACTATTTGAGGCAAAGGCTAAGGCACTATCAGCAAATGAATAAGTAATACCTCCATGTGCAATATCAAAGCCATTACACATTTCTTTACGAATTTGCATTTTCAAATGACTTTTGCCAAGACCATCTTCTATACGCTCTATTCCTAACCATTGGCTATAAGCATCATTATTAAACATTAAATCTACAATCTCTGTCGGCGATTTCATCTGACTATATTAATGAACACTACTATTACTCCTCCTCTTCTTTCTTATCCTTTTTATCTTTTTTGATATAGACTTCTTTGCCTTCTTCAAGCTTTCTACTAACTGCCGCGTAAGGTCCTATTACAATCTTATCTCCCTCTGATAAACCAGATCTCACTTCGATGTAGTCGTCATCTTGTATACCCGTAGTCACATTTGCAATAGATACAGTATCGCCATCACCATGCATAAACACAAGCTCTTGAAGTTCTTCTTCATCTTTATCACTGTCCTTGTCTTCCCGAACAGTTACAGCCTGAATTGGGACACTAAGTACATCTTTTTCAACTCTAGTAAATATGTCAACAGAGGCAGACATACCAGGTCTAAATGGGAAATTGGCTCCTCCTAACAGATCTTTATATGAGTCTGGTTCCATTCTGATAGTGACCACAAAATTAGTTACTTGGTCAGAGGTCAAGACTACAACTGCCCCAGTGGTATTACTTGCTGAATTAGCTACTTGTGTCACGACTCCTTTAAATACTCTATCTTGGTATGCATCCACTTCTATTTCTACCTCATCTTTTATTTTCACTTTTAGTACATCACTTTCGTTTACTTCTACCTGCACTTCCATCACATTCATATTCGCGATACGCATGAGTTCTGTACCTGTCATTTGGATTGTACCTACTACACGTTCCCCTTGCTCTACATTGAGCAAACTAACTACTCCATCCGTTGGTGCAAACAAACTTGTTCTTTTCAAATTTGTTTTCAATTCTTTGAGAGAAGCTTGTTGACTTTTTACAGTGTACTCCTGCGCTTTTATGGATTGTTGAGAAGATTCATAGTTAGCCTGCGCAGTAACTAAGGATGCATCTGCTGAACGTAAATTTGCTTGAACACCATCTAAGTTCGACTTTGACAAATCAAAATCTGCCTGAGAAATTACGCCTTGTTCAAATAAAGACTTGTTCCTTTCATGAATAGAGCTTAAGTTTTCTACTTGCGACATGATTTGCTCTTTTTGAGCAGTTGTTTGAGAAATTTGGGCTTTCGCACTTAAGGCACTAGACTTGCTGTTCGCAACTTGTGCCTTAGCCGTATTCACTGCAGCCTCTCCTCGTTCTACAGCAGATTGATACGCATCAGGGTCTATTCGAGCCAAAAGCTGGCCCTGCTTGACGGAATCTCCTTCTACTACGTTGAGCGCCACTATTTCACCTGACACATCAGAAGTGATTTTTATTTCTACCTCTGGAAAAATCTTTCCCGTGGCAGCTACCTTTTCTATTAGGGTTCTTTTCTCTACCTCACCCACTTCTATAGCTAAGCCTTTCTTTTTACCTTTATTACTAAATATAGCTACAGCAGTCATAATAGCAACAAGGGCTACTAAAACATATATTATCCAATTTTTATTTTTCTTCTTTTTATCCGCCATGATGTTGTTTTCCTTATTTGATGACATTATTTTTCTTGTCTGTGTTCTAAAATTTAAGAGGTTCGCCTCTATAAAATTCTACCACTTTCACATTAAATAAATATTGGTATTTAGCCACTATTAAATCAATCTGAGCAGCATCTAATAAATTTTTTGCCACACTCAAATCTAAACTATTAACTGCACCTAGATTAAATCTCTTTTCAGTATTGCTAAAAGAAGCTTGTCTTGATTCCATCGATTTTTGCGCCGCAATTAATTGCAATTTAGATGCTCTAGCATCAGTCAATGCTTGCTGAATATCGGATCTTAGCTGTTGATCTAATTGTTCATTTGCATACTCGGTATTCAGTACAGCAAGCTTTGCTTGATCTTGAGCAATATTTACTCGTCCATTATTGTAAATTGGGATACTCAATGCCACTCCTATGTTTTGACCAAGGTTGTCCGATAGTTGATTGAAGTACCCTAAAGTTCCGAGATTATTCGGAATTGTTACTTCCTGTAAAATTGTTACAGGTACTCCACCTGGAGGCCCCATAGGAATTCCATCGACAATAACATCATTTGCTATTGTGGTTACAATTGGATCACCAAACTCAGGAAATTGATCGGAAAAATTAGAATCTATACCTCCAAATATAGAAAGCCTAGGCAGTTTGTCTGCTTTTGCAATATCCTCTTGAAGAAGAGCACTTTCCATCCTATACTTTCCAGCTTTAATGAATGGCTGATTATTTATTGCTTTTGTATATACCTCCTCTACAGTCCAAGTATCCACCTCATCACTTGGATTAACTTCAATACTTGGAACCTCAATATCAAAATCTTGATCAGCAGGTAACTGAAGCAAGAGCTTAAGATTAAGCAAGGCTGTATTCACCGCATTATCTTGGATGATGATGTCCTGTTGATTCAAAGCTTGCTGCGCCTCTAACTCCAATACATCATTCGCTGGGAGAGCACCAGCTGAAATTAACTTTCTGGTATTATCCAGTTGCTTTTCTGTCAAGACAAGTCGTTGCTTGGCGTTTGATGTTTGTTCCTTCGAAAAAAGGACATTGATAAATGAAGTGGCCACCGTAAGTGCAATATCATTTTTATTTTGCAGCAAATCTTCTCTGGCAGCCATAGCATCTAATTTACTTTGCTCTATTTGATTATTAATTCTACCCCCATTATATAAAGTGGCATTGGCATTGATACCTAAGGATTGGCCAGCTAAGGCTTCTACCGAGAAAGTATTTGTAGCAGGATTGATGGTACGCCCAAATTGATATCCGAAATTAGTACTTGCGTTTAGCGAAGGATGTCTGGCATTTCTGCTAAGTTGCTCCGAAAGTAAAGCCTGCTCAACAGCCAATTGAGATTGTTTGATGCCTAGATTGTTTTCAAGAGCATGATTTATACAGCGTTCCAGGCTCCAGGTACTCTGGGCATCCACTTGACTACAAACTAAGAATAGTACCGAAACCAGTACCCAACTAGAGATTTTTTTCATTCTTTTAGATTTATGAATCCATACTTGATATCGTTACCGATGTGCTAAAGTATAAATTCATGCTAATCTAAAGAAGAGATTGGCTAAATGGGCTATTTTTTATATAAATGAAGCAGAATATAGGATGAAAGAAACATTCAACCTGCCAATCCAAGGAATAGGCTCGTTTTATTCTTTATCTTCTTTGAAAGGAGGCGAAAGAAAGATGTCCTAAGATTTGATCATATCTGCCTCCAAATGGTCGATAATATATAATAATGGTGTAGTCATTATCTGTCTCAAACCAATTTCCTTCTACTTCTCTAAATGTAAACTTTTGTGTCCCTCTATCCTCATGGGCCTGAAATGCATACATATAATTATAGTACCCCTGTTTTAGCAGCACTTCGTGTTCATATTGAAAGGTTTCTTCATTGTATGATAGTTTAAATCTATCATCAATACGCCAATCGCTCAGTTCTCCGAATATGTAGACATCTCCCCCTTGAAACGGTTGATTTGTTTCTAATGTAAAGTAAGTCAAGACATACTCTCCCACTAGATGTTGCTCTCTTTCATTTCTTCGAAAATCTGATTCATTTATTTCTTGCACCAATTCTTCCGTTCTTCTTAATTCTTCAAGGTCAACTTCACTCAGGTCTTCTTGATTCACAGTAGTGGTATCTACTTCTATTGGATTTCCCAATCTTCTAAAAGATACGTGGTCAAAGTTTTGAATAATATATTTTCCATTCGCATCTGCAGAATTAAAATAGTTGTCATAAACTCTAGGGCGTTCTTTGCTAATCAATAAATCAAAACCCTGTTCCACCTCTTCAATTTTTTCCACAAAACTACCTCGAGTCTGTAATGAGCGCATATCTACAAAACGCCATTCTTTTCCAGCTTCAAAACAAATCTTATTTTGATATCTAAATTCTAATTTATCTTGCTTTATAAATAATGGTTTTATGTCCGAAATAGCTCCATTGAAATGTCCATTTTGAAAAACAGTGGCTGAGATTTGAGTGGTTGCATTCTGCAATAATAGATTTTCAGCAAAAATATCAAAATCAACTTCTTGATGTGATCTACTTTGGTCATTTTTAAACGCTACTCTTACGTCAGGCGTAACCCCTAATTTTGCTTCAGAAACCATAAACCTTCTGGTTAGCACTATATTTTTATCCTTTGAATCATCATGAATTTTCAAAATATAATTTCCAGATAACTTCCATCTTATCCTATCATTAGGAAGCTCTAGAGTATAGTGCATATAGTCGGAATATCTAGTTTTGCTAAATGTATAATCACTCAGTAATTCATCTTCAAAGCCATCTAAAAAATCAAACTGATTTATATTTTGAGTTTCAGTCCAATCCTTATTACAGTGTTGAATTGTATAGGTATAATTTTTCACATCCAAGTCAACATCATCGAAAGTCAATATTAATCTGGAGTTTGAATTAAGAGTTACAATCGGTTCCGAAAGAGGAAAGTCCAGTGGATGAAACTTTACTGTACGAATGTTATCAAAAAATATTTTATTTGAATTCTCGACAACAGCTTGTAAGTCTACTTTTTCTTTTCTATTCTTCTTTTTTGATTGACCTATGCTAGGCACACAAAAAGTCAAACATAAAAGCAAAAGGATATAATCAAATTTCATACTGATATAGTGTATTTTTATTGCATCCACAATGTCCATAACGTTCACTTGTCTGCATTTAATGTCTTAGGGCTCCTTAAAGATAAAGTAGCTCTAGGACTTGTGTTGTTAAAATAAACTTAAATATAGAAAATGAGTCCGCTCCGAATAGTCATAAGATCCTAAAATGACTGTTAAATAATTCTAGGGCACCTCTATTCATATCTGGTGAAAAAGTAATCTATTTTCATTTGTTTCCCCAAATTCTGTCAAAAGACTTGTCGTATAAGCAAGAATCAATACTAATAGTCCTATTTTTGGGCAAAAGTGGAAAACATTGAGCGATATTTTTAGCATTTATTTCAATATTGGATTCTCTCATATATATGATATGGCAGCTATTGATCATATTTTATTTCTGGTTGCTCTATGTGCACTTTTTTCCATTAAAGATTGGAAAAAGCTATTGGTATTGATTACTGCCTTTACTATAGGCCATAGCATTACGTTAGCATTGGCTATTTTGGATTTTATTCCCATAAATGTGAGACTTGTCGAGTTACTCATACCTATAACCATAATGATCACTGCCTTATTTAATATTTATACTCTCTGGAAAGATAAACACTATAGGAATCAAAAATCAAGTGTCCAATATCTTATGGCTATGGGATTTGGATGGATTCATGGGATGGGATTTTCTAATTATCTACGGTCAACCCTATTTCCTGGAGAGAATCTATTGGGACAACTATTTTCTTTTAACATAGGCATAGAAATCGGCCAAATATTGATTTTAGCAAAAATTTTGCTGCTGACTTTTCTTTTTACCCAGCTTCTTAAAATAAAAAGGAATCATTGGGCATTTACTTTATCGGGACTTGCATTTACTGTATCTTTATATCTAATAATAGCTCAATTGTGAAATACCTAATATTATTCATTACATCCGTTTTCATCTCGCCTATATTCGATGTAGCACACGAATTCCATGTAAGTAAGTGTCTAGTAGAATACAAAGCAGAAAATGCTGAAGTGCAGATTTCGATGAATATGTTTATAGATGATCTAGAAACTGCCCTTGCTTCTAGAGGTGTAGAACAACTATTCATCGGAACCGAAAAAGAAAGTCAAGAAGCGGACGAGTATATTGAAAAATATATTGATCAAGTTTTCCAAATTGAAATAGACTCCTTAGGCATGGTTGATCCATTTTTCTTAGGAAAAGAAGTGAGTGAAGACCTCACATCTATTTGGTGCTATATGCAAATACCAATGTCGCAACCTATACAGTCTTTAAAAGTAAAAAATAGTATCCTACTAGAAACTTTTGATGATCAAAAAAACATCACCAATATCATTGGACCTAAAAATAAAAGAGATAGCTTTATGAGTATCCGAGGAGATGATGTTAAAGAAGTAAGCTATTAATACAAAATGAACAAGCTTATCCAAAATATATTTATCACCCCGATTCGCTTTTATCAAAAAGTCATCTCTCCTATGTTGGGACCTACTTGTAGATATCAACCTACTTGTAGTCATTATATGGTAGGAGCCATTGAAGAATGGGGCGTAATTCGAGGTATTTGGATGGGGCTCAAAAGGATATTTAGATGCCACCCATGGGCATCTTCTGGACATGATCCCGTACCAAAAAGAAAAAAAGATTAATGCAAAGACGTCCACGTAGAAACAGACAATCACAAGCCATCAGAGATATGGTGCAGGAACACCATCTCAATCTCTCCAATCTTATCTATCCGCTCTTTATTGAAGATGGTAGAAATATTAAAACAGAAATCTCTTCCCTTCCAGGCAATTATAGATTTTCAGCAGATAAGTTATTACGGGAGATAGACTCCTGTGTTAAGCTGGGTTTGAACAACTTCGTTCTATTCCCTAAAGTAAAGGCAGAATTAAAAGACACTAAAGGAACCTATAGCTGGGATGAGAAGAACTTCTATCTCAAGGCAGCTAAAAAAATTAAAACAAAATTCCCTCAGATTTGCCTAATTAGTGATATCGCCCTAGACCCTTACAGTAGCGAGGGCCATGATGGCTTTATCAAAAAAGGGAAAGTAGACAATGACCTTACACTTCCTTTATTGCAAAAAATGGCTGTTGCGCAGGCGCATGCCGGTTTTGACATGTTAGGCCCTTCCGACATGATGGATGGGCGTATCGCAGCTATACGAACTGCCTTAGATAAAAATGGTTTTAAAGAAACGGCTATCATGTCTTACACGGCTAAATATGCTAGTGCTTATTATGGCCCATTTAGAGATGCTTTAGATTCTGCACCAGTAAAGAATAAGAACATCCCAAAAGACAAGAAAACCTATCAAATGAATCCTGCTAATGCAAAGGAAGCACTTATTGAAGCGACCTTGGATACACAAGAAGGTGCTGATTATTTAATGGTAAAACCTGCATTGAATTACCTTGACATTATCTCTCTACTTAAAAATAATTTTGATCTGCCTGTAGCTGCATACCATGTTAGTGGTGAGTGTGCGATGTTAATTGCCGCTTGTCAAAATGGATGGTTAGAGTATGAGAAGGCTATGCCAGAAACACTGTTAAGCATTCACCGAGCGGGTGCCAATGCTATTCTCACATACTTTGCGAAGGACTATGCAAAGTGGCTAAGGAAGAATTCATAGATATTGATTTTATTTTTGGGGCTAACCACTCGCCTATCGGCTGTGGTCGGGTCGTCCGTTTTATCCCTTTTTTGCAGCGCCATGTACTGACACGATGAATCGTGTCCCTACGCAAGCGCACCATAAAAAGGGATGCCACTTCCACCCCTTATCCTCAAGGGCTCTTGCTGAACCGCATCGCCCAGCGTCCTTTTTACGCTTAGCCTCCTATCCTAAAAAGATAAGCAACTGCTAAATTGACGCCACTGTTCCTAAAGTCAATACCGCTATCGGTATCATCTATAGAACTTAGTCCATATAAATATCTAATATCAACTGTCAACAAATTAGAACCGACTGGGAACTGAACACCAGCACCAATTGTAGCCGCTATGTCTAATCTCTTGAGGTTTTTTTCATCAAAACTTTTTGTCTCCCTTCCTTCTTCTTCCCCCTCTTCTGTAACAACATTCACATTGACCCCAATGCCCAAAGAAGGTCCTCCGGTAAGATAAAGTTGGGTTGTATTAGCTGGTTCTGCAACAACAAATTTTGCAAGAACAGGTATCTCGATATAATTAATTCTATCTTCAATTTCAAAATTGAATCCCATATCAAAAAACTCAGTCCGTGTTCCTTTTTGAAAATATAACAGTTCAGGCAGGATTGAAAATGTCTCATTTATATTGATCTGAGCAGAAGCCCCAGCTTGAAATCCTAAAACAAAGGTAATCGCATCGCCACCAGCATTGTTACCCACAAAGGTAGAAAGAGTAAGGCCTGCCTTAGGTCCAATAGCAACTTGGGCCTTGGTCTTAGCACCAATAAATAAAAGGAGCAAAATGGGAAACAACTTTGTGATAAATTTTGATTTCATAAAATGGTTAATTTGATAAATCTGAT
>CAYWOZ010000053.1:5972-18577 GCA_964458675.1 uncultured Saprospiraceae bacterium | reverse complement strand
GAAGCATCTGCTTGTATTCCTTTTAAAATAGCATCATCGGTGGCCGTATCGCAGGCATGCAAAGCGATGAGTGCATCCACAGATTGTAGCTTTACTTCTTCAATGGTTCCTTGTTCGAATGTGAGTTGCTCAAATTTGGCATCTGCTGCAATGGTATTGCAAATATCCACCAAATCTCTTCGCATCTCTATACCCCGAAGGATGACATTCTTCTTCTGAGTGTTTGTCAAGTAATCATACAGGGCAAAAGTCAAGTACCCCTTTCCCGAGCCCATATCCACTATATGAAGCGGGTCGATTTTGTCCAGGGCTTCATTCTTGCGCAAGATGCTATCTATGATTTCAATATACTTGTTGATTTGCTTGAGCTTATCTCCTTTATCTCTTTGGACATTTCCCTTTTGATTAAGGATACCTAGCGCCTTCAAATAATCATCCTTAGAAAGCAGGCTCTTCTTTTGCTTATCATGACTTCGTGTTGCCTTGATAGAGCCATCTTGCTTTTGTTTTTTGAGTTTGTAATTTCCGTTCTCTAGTTTTTCCGTAGAAAAATGAAATTGTTCCGTGAATAAATTAGAAATGATGAAGTCTCGCTGGAGGAGTTGAATAATCTTGTCGCCTCCTTCTTCCAAGTTGAAGTTTTTAGTTATGTCTTTGGTAGCATGTCTATATACAAAAGAGAAGTTTCTTTTGTCTTTTATCATAATCATGCGAATGATGATTTTTTTAACTTCAGCGGAGGCGTCTATTGGTTTACTAAGGGTAAATCTAGCAAAGGTATCTTCTTTGACACTAGTAAAAAAAGCATTCATCAAAATTTCAAAATTATCCATGCCCGAAGGTAGGGGTATCTTTGTTAAAACTAAAACGTTTTTAAATCCTCCGAGCTAAATCTCCATTCGGGCGTAATCAACTCATCTTGGATTTCACTAGTACTGTACCATGGGCCGTAGATGAGGTTCCTGTTTTTCTTGATGATGTGGATGTCTTGGGCAGGCATATAGCTCTGAGCAATAAGGAATAATTTTTCCCCAGATGTTTCGTGAACAGCAGCGTCAACTACTATAACAGCATGGCCAGGCGAACCTCCTTGAATAAATACATCTCCAATAGCAAGATCTTTAAGAGGCTTTTTCGTTAATTCCTTATTTAAAGATAAGGTCCCAGCATAGGAGAAAATCATATCCATGTATTTTCGAAAACTTTTATAGGAGGCATCTTCCTGACCACCAGAATACCACTTTACATCATTACCTTTTACACTTATGCGTTCTCCTTCTTTCCAGCGGCTATAGTTCGCAAGAAATCCATTGGTGAAATGAAATTGTATGCCTTCAAACTTTTTTTCTTTGAATTGATATTCTGCTCTTAGACGCATGACGGCATCCGCACACTGTTACAAGTCTCGTTTACCAGTATCAATATCTAATACCGCTAGATGATAATCTTGCGTATATTTTGGATTTCCATTGTGATAATAGACTTTGCTCTGATGCGGTTTGAGGGGGAAGTTCTGTAGATAGTACCCAAAGCTCTTAGGGCTTGGGTCTATTCTTTGAAATGATTTTGGAAGGCCAACTCTTTCTTTGATAGTTGCTCCAGTTGCATTAATATAATCTCCAGGTATGTCCTTCTGGGCGGTCTTTACTTGCTGACTTGCATCTGGTATAGTTTGCTTTATTTTTTTGCTAGTATTATCATTTGTACAATTAAAGCACAATAAAACAAGATGCAAATAAAAAAATGCCCGATTAGTTTTCATGATAGATAAACGATATGAGATTACGTCATATTGTTTTTCTTTACCCTTCCATAAGTTTCACCCACCATTTGCCAGCAGGTAATAAATAATGCTGCTATAACGGGCCCCAATACAAAGCCACTTAATCCGAACCAAGTGATACCCCCTAAGGTAGAAATCAAAATAATATAATCTGGAAGCTTGGTATCATTACCCACTAGACGAGGTCTTAAGACATTGTCGAGCAGGCCAATTAGCAATGCTCCCACTAAGATAATAGCGACACCTTCGAGATAATGACCTTGGACTAAATAAATAGCGGCAATAGGCCCCCATATAATTACTCCACCGATAGGAAGTAAGCTGGCCAAAATCATAAGCGCACCCCACAATACAGCTCCCTTTACTCCAACGATCAGAAATAATATTCCACCCAGAACTCCCTGAAGTATAGCAATAAGCAAGCTTCCTTTTACGGTAGCTTTGGTTACATTCTGAAATCGATTAAAGAGTCTGTGTTCAATTGAATCCATCAATGGGAAATTTCTGATAATCAGTTTACGTAATTGCTTGCCATCTCGCAAAAAGAAAAATAAAACATAAAGCATGATGGCTATTTGTATGGCAGAGTTAAAGATGTTTGTAGTAAATCCGAAAATCCTTTTTCCAAGCTCTCCACTTCTTTCTAAAACAGCACCGCTGATGGTTGATTCAATATTGTCTACTGGTATACCAAGTCTATTTAATAATGGGCTGAGCCAATCCTGTACTTTAACTATTTGTTGTTTCAGGTCAATGTCTTCATTTCTTAAGTCATTGATTAAGCCGATAGACTCATTCGTAACGGCAATCGATAATAGTGCTATAGGAATAATAACCATAAGCAGAATTCCTATAAGGGTAAGGGCGGCAGCTAAATTTTCTTTTCCCTTGTATTTTGATAAAATAATCTGGTGACTATCACTAAACAAGATGCTTAAAACGATGGCCCAAAATATTCCTAGACCAAAGTCCCGAATTAATCCAAAAAACACAAGAGTTACTATAGCTACTAAGAGTAGAAATAATCGTTGAGAAAGAAGCTCTTTTTCTATTTTCAATTTGCTATGGAGTATTGATGAGACTAAATATACTTTTAAAAGTGAGAATTCTGAAAGTATTTTCAAAAATTAGATAAACGGGTATTTTTTGCCTATGAAAAAGTGTGAGTTTGAGAGCCAAGAAAAACAAAGATAACTCAATACTCGAGGTTCATAGTGACACTAATTTTCTGCTCTTGCCTTTAGGCACAAAGCGTTTCACCCTTGCGATCTATCTTTCCTCCCTTGCTTTCAAGCACTAAGCGTTGCGCGTGTACAATCAATTTTTGCTCTTGCTCAATACTCTTGCTCAATACTGATTTTTTGCGATAAGGATGGGAAGTACTGACGCGAAAGCGACAGGTGCGTAGCACGGGAACGAACGTGGACTACTGGACAGCCTAGGTCCTGCGCGCTGTGGGGTAGGAGAGCATAAAGGACATCGCCCAAATAATATTTACAAAGATTATGAAAGTGAAATTGATCTTATTTTATAGCACTGAGCACCTTGTTCACAACATTGTCTGCCTGAGTATAACCGTTAGAGATTAATGTAAGTTTACCATTTTGAACAAGAACCATGCTTGGAAATCCTCGAATTCCCATTTCTTGGGATTCTTCGAAATCTTTTCGAATTAGTGCTTTCATGTCATCCGAGTGAAATGCTTTGTCAAATGCTTCTTTGTTGATACTATATTTGTCTAGCAGTTCATGATAGTTTTCTGCTTTATTGGTATGTGTATTTTTCGCATAAAATAAAGTCTGAACATCTTTGAAAAAAGCTAACTCTGAGACTGGCTGAAGATGTCGAACTACCAAAACCGCTCTACTAGGAGGTTCAGTGTCATAGATGAAATCGGGGTCATCCAAAATGGCAAAATCAAATGGCTGATTACTAGCTTCATGGACATGATCCCAGTGTTCCTTCAAGAAGGCTTTCATGCCATCAATGTGTTCGTCATTGTAAGGGCGAAGACCACCTAGAACCAATTTCATATTTACTTTGTCTTCTAACTGCTCTGCTGCCTTACTTAACTCTGGAGCAAATCCATAGCACCAGGAGCACATAGGGTCACCGATATAAATGAGGGTAGGTTTATCTTGAGCCATACTTAAAGTTTGCATACAAAGAATACTGGTAACGAATAATAATCTAATCATTTGTATAGAATTAGTTCAGCCTAAATATAAAAGAGACTGTCCATTTATATAGACAGCCTCTTTCAAAATAAGTTTTAATATTTTGAATTTTATTTCATGAATGAAGTACTCATAAAAAAATCATCATTCTCAATGAAAACTCTATACTGACCTGATGGAAGGTTTTTAGTGTTGTAGTATAAAGTAGGTTGACTTCCAGCAGCTGCATGCGCTGAACCATTATAAACTTCTCTTCCTGCTTGATCAACTATCTTGTAATATATGTTTGGTGATTTCATGTTTTCTGTAAAAATTATGCCTATAAAACCTTTAGAAGGGTTTAGGAAGGCCTGAGACACCATTTGATTTAGTATAGAATGGTTCGTAATAGAATTGATATTGACAGAGCTAGGGCTTGGATTTAAGCCTTTCTCATTGAAAGTGTCATTATGTGCATATACATCTTGATTGATAGTGGATTGAGCTGAGATTAAAATCGCGCTTAAACAGATCGCCAGCGTAAGCATCATTTTGAGTAATCGGATCATGATTTGTAAATTTTTGGATTAATTATTTGCTGTACACCCTTAAGACTGATTTTGAGTCAAATAAGTTCAGTTTTTAACAAATTTATTTTTTTATAATGCAAAATTGTTTTACATTAAAAGATTATATGGAGTAGTGTGCTAATTGCTTTGATTTAATTTGGGTTTTTGACCTTTTTCAGAGCTTTTGTATAACACTTGCCATATAGATAACGTATTCAACAGTAGAATCGAGGCTTATACCACTTCTATTTTAGATTTCGCATAAGTTTTTGAATGTAATTTTTCAAGTTCAAGAGGCAAAACGCAATAATAGCCTTAAATTATAATTAGTGTTTTTTACTAATAAACCTACCTTAACGGTATTTAGGTTAGAAAATTACCTCAAAAAATTAGTGATTATTTAGAATAGAAATGGAATTTAGACCCATTTTTTAGCAGAACGTAAAACCTTTTCGATGCAGAATAACGCTATTTTGATTGATTCCATTTCATTTGACTCGGGTTTGTACTTTTTAAAAGAAAAATTTTCGAAGAAAATTTATAGAGTAACCAGTGATCAATTAGTCACAAAGTTTAAGGCAGGACACATTAAAGTAGCCTTCCTTGATAATTGTAATTAATTGTCATAAAACTTGTTGGTATATAAATGCATGCCCAAAATCACTTAGTTTTTTTAAGTATTTATTTTTTGAAAACTAAATGCTTAGGACCCCAAATCTTTTTAATCTTCATTGGTGTTAATTAAAGTAATATCTTTAAATTATCACAAAATGAAGATTTTGATTAAGGCCACAATTCCATTTTTTGTATTTATCATTTTAGGCAGTGCCACACTCGACGCTAGTGGCTCCTCTTTTAATAATGAAAGTGAAGCAGAAACTAATATCCATGTACAATTGACAATGGATTTATTGCAGTCCATCAGAGATGAAAATAAAAGCCAAACAAATTCACTTTTAGATAAGATTGGTTCTATTCCATTAGAGGACTTGATTCAGTCAATTGACACCAAACAGAAAAAGCTTGCATTTTGGATGAATATGTATAATGCACTTGTACAGATAGAGTTGATAGCTAATCCTCTTATGTTTGAAGATAAGAAGTCTTTTTACAAAGAACAAAGACACAAGATAGCAGGTATAGATATGAGCTATGATAATATAGAGCATGGTATTCTTCGCTATTCAAGGGTGAAATTGTCTCTCGGATATGTTAGAAGATTATTTGTCAAAAAATGGGAAAAGCAATTGCGTAATAAAGAAATTGACGGTCGCATCCATTTTGCACTCAATTGTGGTGCCAAGGATTGTCCACCTGTTGCTATATTTGATGATGTGAATGTAGAGGAGCAATTGAATAAAGTGAATCGAATATATCTTCAAAACAATACAATTGTTGAAAACAATAAGATAATAACCTCTCCTTTATTTTCCTGGTTTAGAGCCGATTTTGGAGGCAAAAAATCGGTTAAAAATTTTTTAATAAACAATGGAGCAGTCACCACTTCGGATACAAAGAATGATTTGACTTTTAAGTCCTATGATTGGACGCTACTTACAGGAAACTTTATAGATTTATAAAGGAGAAGAAGTGTTAGCAGAATTTATTCTTTCTTGAGCCCATTCCAATGCTTTTTTGAGTTGAGACTCACGATCTAGATTTGAATTGTCTAAAAGTATAGCATCATCTGCTTGACTGAGTGGGCTATCTTCTCTTGTACTATCAATATAATCCCTATCCCTTAGATTAGCTTTGATGTCGTCGAGTTTGGCTTCAAAACCTTTTTCTTTGAGTTCTTGAAAGCGACGCTTCGCTCGGATGTCTATCTCCGCAGTAACAAATATTTTGAGCTCAGCATCTGGAAAAACGACTGTGCTTATATCTCTACCATCCATAATCACACCTTTATGTTTTCCTAGAGCCTGCTGTTGTTTGACAAGTTTATGACGTACTGAAGAAATGATAGCTATATGGCTAACCGCTCTGGCGACTTTCATTTGCCTTATTTTTTGTTCTACGTTGATACCATTAAGAAAAGTAAAAACCTTATCATCTTTATATTCAAAGGTGATGTTTATGTGATGCAAATTATCCATTACCACTTGATGGTCTTGAATATCAATACCTTCATTTAGGAAATACAAAGTTGCTGCTCTATACATTGCCCCAGAGTCAATGTATTTATAGCCTAACTTTTTTGCAATGTCTTTGGCAAGAGTGCTTTTACCGCAAGAAGAATAGCCATCGATGGCTATATTTATTTTTTTCAAGATATGAGTTAATGCTTTACATCAAAATTAAACATTTCTGATGTAAAGCATTAAGCATTTTGTCTATTTTAATCTAGAAAGAACCATTTCCCATAATCTTTCTAATGGAATAATCTCTAACTCAGATATTAAACCTCTATAATGAAATTGACTATCTGACAATTTATCAAGATATTTTTGAGTATTCGAGAGCTTCGCCACTTGAAAGTCAGCCTTGCTTAACTGCTGTAACAAACGAATAAATTGGTTGACACGGTGATATTCTTCTTTCTTAAGTTGTCTATTAGCATAATTTTTTAAGCGATCAATACGCTCTTCTGCCGAGGTGAAACTCTTTTTTTCTATAAAAAATAGAACTTGAGCGACAACCATAAGCACAGTAAATATCCTTTGGTCTTTTGGATACAGAATGGGATCTGCTAAGAACCTAGACTGTCTAAACGCCTTCCTGCGCTGAGATTCTAATACGGGATTTTCTTTTCCTTGGCTTTCAATAATGTAGTTGAGGTAGATGTCATAAATTTTCCACTTCTCTTTGATAAGCAAACTTTGTTTCTTGAACTTAGAGTTCGATGTAGCATTATTATAAATAGCTATAGCATTGATATAGTTATCAGTATGGAACGCAAGGAGTAAGTAATATTCCATAAATTGAAACCAGGTATCACTTCCTTTTGGAAAAGACTGCAGACATTTTTCGGCATTTACTTTTCCATTTTTCCAATCTTTCAAATGAAGATAAGCAGACATTTTTTTAAGCTGAAAAATAGCCATTTTATCACCTCTGTAATAGGTGGGGTTTTCTTCTATATAGGCTTCTGCTTTATTGCACACTTCTAGCATAGAGTTAAAGTCATGAAGCATTTGATACCTAAAGGCCCAAACCAGGTACATGTTATAAACAATTACAGGGGAATCGTACACCTCAGATAGTCCAACTAAAGCATCACAGTAAGTATCAATTTTTTCACGAAGGTTTTGATTTTTACTAGGTGGCTTTAAATAGTTCATGATGACACGCTGGTAAAGTTCTTCAGATCTTATCTCCGCTTCAAGGATGTTAGCAAACTGCTTTACATGGCCATCGTATATTTCGTAGTTCTTTTCATCTCCAATCTTGGCAGAATGTTCACGCAAGATTCTAGCACAATTCACAATCACATCAGCAAACTTAAATTTAAGCGCTGTACTCAGGATGTGTTTCGCTAAAGAGGAGGCCGTAGAAGTGGCATTATTTGAAAGTAATATTTTTACTAAAGTCCATTCTTTATTACATGAGTAGTACGCTCTTTCATAATTACTAGTAGAAGGTAAATTTATATCTAAAAAGAAAAGTGTATTTAACAGACGCTTTCTAAATCTAGACTTAAGCTGTCTATACTTATCATCAGTAGGGCTACAATCATATAATTCAGATGCTGCATCTCTGTCATTCTTATACTTACCCAACATCAATGACTCATAGAAATCATTGAATTTGCTATTCTTGTTTTTTAGAGAATGGTCATCAAAGATTTCAATTTTTCTGACCTTCTTCTTTGTTACAATCTTCGATATTTCTATCAGATTCTTCATTCCGCGCTATAGTTAGTTGTTTCAATTAAATTTTCTGGGTTAATTTATATTCCTAGAAATTGGATGTCACAATAAATGCTATAAGGCTAGTACGTATTTTGTTTAAAAAGAGATACTAGAATTAGTAGTTTTAGTGTTTTTTTTAACTTAAAGCCTGTGTTTGTGTTATTTGTAGGGAATCCACGCACTTTAATGGGTGCTTTGTAAGAATCTCAATTTATTAAATTTATTTAATTATATAATAAAAAATTTATATAAAATTGTGTCACAACAACAGTAGCAGCTGGCCACAAAAAAAAGCAGCAAATGAAGACCATTTGCTGCTTTTTTAAGTTAAAACCCTACTGATTAGGATTAATACTCATCTTCATTGAAGAGAAAATCATCTTTTCTCGGATAATCTGGCCAAATTTCAACCATACTATCATATACCTCACCCTCATCTTCGATCATCTGTAAATTTTCGATAACCTCCAAAGGAGCTCCTGATCTGATAGCATAATCTATAAGTTCATCTCGAGTCGCTGGCCAAGGAGCGTCTTCGAGATTATGTGCTAAGTCTAAAGTCCAATACATTCTAAAATTATTAATAAGTTATTTGAAAGGATAACTACTTTTTCACTGAATTAGTTCTCATCACTATAAAATTTTCTTCAGTGAAAATTCGGGCAAATGTAACAAACTAATCGTTGTCCACCAATACCTAAATTCTATAAAACTTAGTATATAGTTTTTTTTCTAAAAAATGATTCTATTTGTTCGCAATTATATGAAAAAGAATGAGTTATGGGCGACCTATTTGTAAGCACTCAAGATTTCGTAGGTACTAGATCGATATTCTTTCGGTAAAGTCCCAATATGATGAGCATTAAATGGCCCAGTCGGGTCACAAAAATAATACTCCCGATCTTCATATTGAATGATATTTCCCGTACGACTGGGTCTGCTATCCATGGCCACTGCGATGGATAAGTGGTCAGGAAGTGCTATCACTAGCAATGGGAGATCAACAGTGATTTTGTTTAAATTATAAAACAATGCACAACGATCTTCACAGTCAGAGTAATTATAAAAGAAAAGTTCTTCCGCTATCATCGGCTTATTCTTCCCAAATGCCTGAAAATCCTCTTTGTAATTGAATGCCATTCGAGTGATTGAAACCAAAAATTCCATTTTTGTTTCTTCATTCATTGGCTCCATATAATGCATCAATTGAGGCCTCAGTGATTGTATAGCGGTAGGGGATAAGGGGGTTTCAAGATAGGACACTTCATCAAAAATGGGATAATTCTTAAGAATTTCTATCATATTAAGATCGATAGTGACATCTAGGCTAATTGGCTTTCCTTTAAAGCTAAATCCAATGTTTACTTCCTTTGGTCGAGGAGAAATTTTAGGTAAGGCATCCATGTCAAAGCTGAAAGCCCTCTTAGCCTCAGGTATATTATAGTCTAATAGGTAAACCTGGGATCGAGCATCTTCATTCTTATCAATAGCTGCCGTTAAGTTGACAAAATTTTTATTCCCTAATAGGATTGTAGATATCTCATATAGCTGATCCTCTGTATACACATTCACCCATGTCTTATGATTCATGAATGTGATTTTGCTGTCATAGCCACCTTTTGAAAGTAATAAATGAGTAAATAGGTTTTTCTCATAGTCATTACCAGCTTTTAGTATGTGATCAATGCAGTTATGCATTAGTTCAAAATACATCCAATCATTTAGATTCATGTCTTGCTTCAGCACTTGCAGTTGCTGGAGAAGGTTTTGATAGTTAGTCGTTTCCTTTTCTTTAAGAAAGTCTGTGAACTGCTTTTCTCCGTACCTAGTGCCAAATACTTTAGCGATGTTATCATCGTATGTGAGATCGACTTCTTGACCATAAAAATTAATCTTTACGGTACTTTCATGAGCTATCATTGGATTTTCTATAAAAAAGAAAATACTTAAGAAGCAAGCTATTTTGGTAAAGTTATTTACAGTCACAAATCTTCTTTTAACCAAAACAAATATAGCGGATTATTTATTATGATTCGACCTTTAAGATTGTCTTAAAGTATACTGCCTTCTATATATAGACATAAAAACTATGTTGACATTATTGTTGGATGCTTTGCATTAACAATGCAGATATTTACAAACAAAAAAGCCCATATCTCAATGGATATAGGCTTTATCATCATATTTCTTAGAGAATCTCCTAAAGAATGAGCATCGCATCTCCATAACTATAGAATCTATACTTTTCTTTTATAGCCACTTGGTAGGCTTCCATCATCAAGTCATAGCCCCCAAAAGCACAAACCATGATACACAGGCTTGATTTTGGCAAGTGAAAATTGGTAATCATGGAGTTTGCAATCGTGAACTCATATGGAGGGTAGATGAATCTATTGGTCCATCCTTCCGCAGTTTTCAATAAAGATTCTGCTGATATAGCAGATTCTATAGATCTCATAGAAGTAGTTCCAGTGGAGCATACTCTTCTACGTTCACGGATCCCCTTGTTGATTTTATCTACAGCATCTTGTGGTATCTTGAAGTATTCCGCATCCATTTTATGCTTAGATAAATCTTCTACTTCTATATTTCTGAAAGTACCCAATCCGACATGGAGAGTAACCTCAGCAAATTCTACTCCTTTGATTTCAAGTTTTTTAAGGAGCTGCTTACTAAAGTGAAGACCAGCTGTTGGAGCTGCAACAGCGCCACTTTCCTTAGCATATAGTGTTTGATATCTTTCTATATCAATTGGCTCGATTTCTCTATCTATGTATTTTGGAAGGGGCGTATTTCCAAGTCTTCCTACATCTGCTTTGAATTCTGCATCTGTTCCCTCATACAAGAATCGAATTGTTCTACCACGCGAGGTAGTATTGTCCACTACTTCAGCCACCAAGATGTCGTTTTCATCCTCGTCACTAAAGTAAAGCTTGTTTCCAACACGTATTTTACGAGCGGGGTCTACAAGCACATCCCAAAGACGAGCTTCAGAGTTCAACTCGCGTAGCAAAAACACCTCTATGCTAGCTCCAGTCTTTTCTTTGCGACCATACAGTCTCGCGGGAAACACCTTCGTATTATTACGAATGATGATATCCTCGTCATTAAAGTATTCGATGATGTCCTTAAACACCTTGTGCTCTATTCGTCCAGTTTCCCTATGTACTACCATCAATCTACTCTCATCTCTAATATCTGTAGGATATTGAGCAATCAATTTTTCAGGAAGTTCAAACTGGAATTGTGATAATTTAGTCCGCATATATGGGTTACTATTTTTTCAAAATGAGTGCGAAGATACGTATTCTAGTACTACAAGCCAACCTCCAACTCCATATAATAATAGTGAATTTTATTTCAGTCTCATATCGTACTGTTTTCGAAGTAGTTTTTCTGGGGCCATCCCACGCGGAAAGGCGCGGGTCGCTACCTTACATAGCTCGCTATTCGCTCGGCCCTTTGGTCTAGGTGCTAGCTATCCAACCACTCCGCCCTTAGCACCTACTATTCCAGATCGCTTGTCCGATTAGTCCATAATAAGATATTCTTTAGTAGTTAAGCCAAATTTATAAATCCTCGAATTTTATTACCATTCTATATCAATCACCATTTTCTTTCTCAGTATATCTGACATTCTCACCCGTTTATCGATTTTTTGCAGAACTTAGCACTTATAGATGTACATTTGATAAAATACCAAATCTACAATGCGCCTCGTACTTAAAATCATTGGTGAAAGTGCTATTCTGGCTTTAGGCCAATTGAGTGGCAACAAATTGCGCTCTTTCTTATCTCTCCTTGGGATTACGATAGGCATATTTTGTATCATTAGTGTGTACTCAGGGGTAGATTCCTTAGAAGACAATGTCCGTAGCAGTTTTGATAAGCTTGGATCTGATATCATTTTTGTAGAAAAGTTTAGCTGGTCTGATTCTTTTCAAAAATGGTGGAAATATATCAAACGACCCAACCCTTCTTTTGAAGACTATGAACTCGTGAGAGAAAAGGTGAAGAGTGCTGGGCAGTCCTGTTTTTATGCGGTAGTAGGATTTACCACGCTTAAGTATAAGTCCAATAGTGCTCAGAATGTTGTTATTATGGGCACGACAGAAGACTTCATCGATATGTTTTCTTCAGAAATCGAATTAGGAAGAAACCTTACTCCAAGCGAATATAGAACTGCAGCTAATAAGGTAGTACTTGGCTACAACGTAGCAGATGCATTATTTGGAGGGATTGATCC
>CAYWOZ010000053.1:0-5872 GCA_964458675.1 uncultured Saprospiraceae bacterium | reverse complement strand
CGACCTAAGGAAGACGATGATTTTTCCCTCAATGAAATGTCTATGCTTACCTCTATATTAGACGGAGTCTTTGTGGTACTTAGTTTTGTTGGAAGTATTATTGGAGCTTTCGCCATTGTAGTAGGTATGTTTAGTGTTGCTAACATTATGTTTGTTTCCGTTAAAGAACGTACTCCACTTATTGGAGTCAAGAAGGCCTTGGGAGCTAAGCATTATGTTATTTTATTGGAGTTTTTAATAGAGTCAGTGGTACTGTGTATTCTAGGCGGTATCTTCGGTTTAGGGCTAGTATACCTTGTCACACTTCTATTATCTGCTGTCGCAGGCTTCCCTATTTACCTTTCCTGGAATAATATATTATTAGGTGTCGGGATTTCTTTGTTAGTAGGCATTGTATCTGGAATTATTCCTGCATATATGGCTTCACGTATGGACCCGGTGGAAGCTATAAGGGCTTAGATACCAACGATTTAAATTTTTTCTTCCAGTTTTACGTATTTTGTCACGAAACAAATTAGAAAATAAAATTAATGCGCGTCATATAGAATCTTTTTATATATGAAATAAGTATACACTTAGATACAATCAATAACAAATTGTTCTAATGAATACTGACAACAGATTTTTATCAATTTTGTGCGCATCGATTCTTTCATCGACATTGTTTTTAGCGCTTTTTTTTACACCTATTTCGCTTAGAGCAGAAGGCTCTATAGATTTCATTAACAATAATGGATATAGGTTATTTTATTTTGCTGAAAGACCTCAACAATTAAAGGTTTACGCCAATGTAGGAGAGTTCATCAATTTTGGTGCTTCTCATGTAGGGGTTTCAGGTGGATTAATCAATATCTACCGTCCTGATGGGACACTACATTCTACTTATAATAATACGGGCTCTACGGCTGGACAAGGAATCATCAACAATAATGTTGAAGAATTTAATGGTCCAACAGGTGGAGGTTCGCTTCAAGGTTTAGGATATGACCCTGCTATTGTTCAAGTCGATTCTGGTGAAGAAGGTATTTGGACAATAACATTAGAGTATGGATTTTATCAATTTACGGGCTTCGACAATTTGTTGAACAATGAAGCTTGGTCTAGAGATGAAGATCAACCCACTAATAGGCGAGTAGTCCTTTCATGGGATATCACTATTTCACAAAATGCTGCTGCCAATGATGGTGGAAACATGCTGACTGGTAGAGTCTTTACGAATGAGTACCAATCTATAGTAAATGGAAATGGTGTCACTACTTCACCTACCTACTTCTTATTGACTAATGAAGGATTTCAATTTCAAATTGACTATAACAATGTAGACCCTTGGGGATTTCAGATTAATTCAAATAACAAAGGTATCACAAATAGTAACTTAGAACCTACCTACGCTTCATACGAATTGGACGAAGTCTTAAGATCGGCAGATATTAATAACTTCCAAAATAATCAATTTTACTTATACGAACCTCAAGCGCGAGATATGGCTGGAATCACCAATAATAAGGTATTCTTTAATTTGCCAGATGCAAATATGCCAACTACTGCGACGGTAACTGACATAGTTAGGGATGATACTCATACCACTTGGTTATATACAGAGGCACCAAATTTCGAAATCGAAATACTAAATGTAGACTTAATATCTAATGACCCTATCAATGGCAATGGTATGGTAGGAGTTCTAGATAGAATCAATGGTGCTTTAATTACTTACAATACTAATTTAGGTGGAAACGCTCAACTTATTATAGATATTGACAACGATGGTGTTTATGGAAATAATAATGATAGAACTATCAATGCAACTGCTGTAAGTGGAGAAAACGAAATTTTATGGGATGGTCTTGATCTAAATGGTCAAGCACTAGACCAACAGTTTAACAGAGAAATATCTTACCAACTAGTGGTGAATGCAGGAGAGCTGCACCTGACTTTGACAGATATTGAAAATGATAATGGAGGGGTGACCTTAACCAGGTTGAATGGAAACGCTCCGAGTGATGAATTTTTATATGATCACTCTAGACTTAATGAAGCAGTTAGTGGTGGTGGGTCGTCTCCAGTACTTACTAATCAGCCATTCACATTTTCAAATAATTTTGGCGATTTAAAGATATTGGACTATTGGACTTATGTCGCAAGTGTTTCTGCTACATCTAGCCTATTTCTAGATATCGTTGATGACGTTGCTATTCTTCCAATAGATTCTGATGACGATGGCGTTAGAGATGATGATGATATCGATAACGATAATGATGGAATCTTGGATGATTTTGAGTTCTGTGCTGGCATGGAAGGAGGCGAATGCTTCCCTAATAATTTAAACCCGGATTTTGATGAAGATTTTGATGGTATTCCAAATTATCAGGATGCTGATGATATTGCTTTTGACCTTGGATGTAATGATATCAATGGAGACGGTATTTGTGATCAATTAAATTTGATATTCGATATTGACCAAGATGGAGTCCCTAATCATCTTGATTTAGATTCAGACAATGATGGTATTGTAGATATATTAGAATCCAATCATTCTTTTCAGGATACAGATGGAAATGGAGTCATTGACGGTGCTAATATAGAGTTTGGACAAAACGGTTTATTCAATCTTTTAGGAACTGATGATGATGCATTTACTGCTGAAGTCAATTATAATATTAATGATGCAGATTTAGATGACCACCCAGATGCCTATGATTTAGATTCTGATAATGATGGTATCTATGATGTAGCAGAAGTTAATTTTGGTTCTTTTGACATTGATGAAAATGGTATTTTAACTGCTGGAGAATCAAATCTTTCTGTTAGTTCAAATGGACTTATCGAATTGATTGATTTTGAAGAGAATGGAAATCAACTAGTTCTACCTTTGGACAATGATTCAGATCAAATTTATAATTTCCGTGATAGAGATAGTGATAATGACGGATTGTCCGATGCCCTTGAAGGTAGAAATCCTGATGGTGACGCGGATGGTGTTGTTGGAAGCGGTACCATAGAAGTAAATGAATTTGGTGTTGCACTTTTTATTTCTGGAGAGCCTTTCACAGTACGAAGCAATATCACTGATCATGATAACGATGGGATTCAAGATTATAAAGATCTCGACTCTGATAATGATGGAATCACCGATGTAGCGGAAGCTTTATTAAATGATGGTGACGATGATGGTTTCTTATATTTGGGAACTCCTAATGTTGATGATTTTGGAATGATGATAGCACCTGGTGCTTCAGCTGCTGATTATATTGCATTTGCACCAGACCAAGACAGTGATTCTGTTGTGAATTATTTGGATAGAGATAGTGATAATGATGGTATCCACGACATTACGGAAGCAGGTAATGAAGATCCAGAAGGAGACGGTGTTATTGGATTAATTAATAGCACAGCCGTTAATAGCTTAGGTCTTGTTTTCCTTGACATGGATACTAGAGTTTCATCGTTTACTGCGAATAATGATCAAGATTCGCTACCTGATTTTTTAGATCTAGATACAGATAATGATGGCATCAATGATGTTGTAGAAGGTGGATCCACAGATGATGATGGAGATGGAAGAATTGGGTTCTCAGTTAACGAGTATGGCCAATATGTAGAAAATAACCAAATTTTTACCACCTCTGCTCCTAAAGACAATGACGGAGATGGTGTACCAAATTATCATGATTTAGATAGTGACAACGATGGACTAAATGATGTTCTAGAAAGAGGTAATCTTGATGAAGATAATGATGGTATTGTTGGTTTAGGAATTCCTCCTACAGATGCTAATGGGCAAGTGGTAGGGCAAAATGGAACAAATAATTCTACTTCATTCCCATTAGATACAGATGGAGATGGCATCTTTGACTACGAAGATTTAGACAGTGATAATGATGGCATTTTTGATGTTTTTGAAGGTGGCATACCAGATGGTGATAACGACGGAATCGTAGGTAGTGGCCAATTAGAGGTGGACGAAGACGGAAGAGTTATTTTACCAGGAGATACAAATAGTAATACTTCAAATCCAGTGGACACTGATGGTGATGGTATTCCTGACTTTAGAGATCTCGATAGTGACAATGATACGTTGAGCGATCAAGAAGAATGCCTAGATGGGGCACCTTGTCCAGATTTAGATCAATCAGGCGTACCTGATTTTGTAGAAATTACTTCTTTAGTCTGTCCAATACCATTAGTAACACCAACTGTAAATCAACCGAGCACGATTTGTTCAGCTGATATGCTAAGCCTTACAGTCAATGAGTCTGCTTTATACAATGCGGCTTATCCAGGAAACACAATTAATTATATTTGGACGAATAATAATGGTGTTGATATTGCGACTACAACTAATCCAACTTTTGATATAGTGGGCAACGACCCTTTATTGGTTTTTCCTTTAACGGTAGTGGTAACTGTAGATGTAGATTGTGAATCATCACCATCAGCTCCTGTTAATGTTCAGGTTAACCCAACACCTGAGGCAACACCCACAGCAAATTTTGAAAATATTTGTTTAGGAGGAGAAGTTCAACTTTTTGCGGAAACAGTCCCCGGAGCATCTTATCAATGGTTTTTTAGTGGATTTCCTTTTTCATCCGCTCAGAACCCAGTATTGAATTCACTAAATCAGAGTACAGAATTTGGATTAGAAGTTTCTCTAAATGGTTGTACAAGTACATTAAATAACATATTTATTACTGTGGATGAACCAGCAATAATCGAAGCAATGCTTGGCTCTGGAGAATACTGCACAGGAGAAGATGTAATTTTTACAGCTATAAATACGAATCCAAATTTACAAGGTAATTTGACCTATACTTTAACTGGGCCAGATGGATTGATGGTTGATGTTGTTGCACCAGCAAATGGTACATTCGAATATACTTTACCTAGTGTAGACTTTGTAAATGGAGGTAATTATTCATTAGTAGTAGATAATGGAGCTGGGTGTGTTTCTAATATAGAAAGCTATTCTGTAACATTAACAGAAGGACCAGAGCAGCCAGAAATATTTGCTGTCGACGATAGTGTTTGTGATGGCGAAGATATTATGCTTTCTACTACAATGATTAGTGGAACTAATGCGACCTACGTTTGGACTTTAAATGGTATACCTGTGGCTACAACTACTATTCCTGAATTTGTCGTGAGTAATGTGGGTCTTGCTGACGTTGGAAATTATCAGGTGCAAGTATCTGATGGGACATGCGGCGTTTCTACATCTGCTGCTGTAGCTATTTCTTTAGTTGATGATTCTATTGATCCTATAGTTGAAAGTGATTTGTTTACCAATGCAGCCTGTTCTGGACAAACTGTTAATCTTAGAGTAATCAATCCAACACCAGAAACTATTTATACCTGGTTTGCTCCTTCAGGTGTTATTATTGCTACTGGATTGGATGTTGATCTTAACAATATTCAAGTGGCGGATGCAGGATTTTACACGATTGAAGCCAATATTAGTAATTGTGCTATTAGGACAAATGTTATAGAACTAGAGGTTACCGAAAACTTACCAATGGCAGAGTTTGATGTAAATTCTGCGAATGCATGTGCAGGCACGGATATTACTGTATCAGCTACTAACTTTACGGGCTCTGCAAATACAACATTCTCATGGTTTAATAGTAATGATGTCTTGTTTGCGAATACATCAATACCTTCACTTACATTTTCTAATACAAGTACTGCTATCAATGATAGCTACTATGTAGTTGTTGAACAGGGAGGATGTGTTTCGGAAGCATCGGACTTTTTTACAATAAATGTATCTGATATTCCTACTGAGATAGCAAATGCAGGAGTAGATTTTAGTGTTTGTGAAAGTACTAGCATCAACCTGTCTGCTAATACACCTTCACAAGGCGTCGGAGAATGG
>CAYWOZ010000052.1:0-18615 GCA_964458675.1 uncultured Saprospiraceae bacterium | reverse complement strand
CTTTTATCATCGCGAACTACTTCGCACGCCGTCAAGAAGTCGTATAAATTGCTTAGCAGTCGCTTAGCTAAGGCTAAACTCCCCCGTCCGACTGGCCGTCAGATGGGCAGGCTGTGCGACTAGTCATCCAGGCAGTAAAATTGTTGGACTCTTCTTTCCTGGAAAGAATGAAGAGTACTAGCCGTGAAAAGAAAAAACAGGTAGAATAGTCTTTTGAATATGCCCTACATCTTCACAAACTTCTGCGTATACTGAATCCCCTCTCTTTCAAGAAGCGCAAAGTATATTCCTGAACTCAATCTAGACACATCTAATTCAGTGCCTAAAGTAGTTGGAAGCATAAGCTGGCCTGAAGTAGAAAACACCGTTATGTTGGTGGGTGCAGGATGTAGAAGCTGTATCTTGTCTCTAACAAGAGTGGATAAAAGGTCAATAGTTTCTTGTCTATTTAAGGGGTTACTTGCTGAGGTTGTCCCTAGGCTTATATCTGTACTAAAACCACTAAGTCCTCCCCTTCTATTACCCACAATGACCTCATAAAAGCCATTATTATTGAGGTCTTCAAAAGCAGCTATTACTTGTTCTCCTACTCTGGTTTCTCCCAGAGATTCGTTTAGGAGGGCAAATTCACTTTCGAGATCTTGATTAAACTCATACAGCTGTAATGCTCCATGTCCTGAACCACTCACTATCATAGTGCCTTCCTCCGTTTCTAGGAAGGTAGGCTTACTAAATCCTACTATATTAGGAGGAATTCTAGTATCGATTTGACCGAAAGATTCTGTATTTCCTCCAGCTGAAAGATCAGCCAAAAAGCATGGATCATTTGGAGTACCTACATTTTTATAAAAATTCACATTTCCATTTCGCTCGCCTACTATCATGTCCAAGAGTCCATCATTATCGGCATCGAAGAAAGTAGGAGCAGATATCTGTCCTGGATCAATCTCTTGGAAATTAGGTATTATAGGGCCAAAGTCCATTGGAGCTCCTGGACCAGCATTATTTACTACTTGAAAGATGGTACCGTTGGATTCCCCTACATACAAATCAAGGTCTCCATCTGTATCTAAATCCGCGAAGGTTGGAATGAAATTAAAAGCTAAACTATTGAAGCGCTGAAAATCTAACCAGTTTTCGTCTGTCAATTCGAAAACAGGATCAGAAGAAGAGCCTACATTAAGAAATAAATACAAACGGCCATCCTTTTCTCCTCCACCTACAAAACGAGTTTCTGTGCCGACGATAAGATCTTGCAGACCATCTGCATTCACATCTGCAAAGGTAGGACTAGTAATGGTGCCCAGGTCCACCATATCCTCAACAAACAAACCTTTGCTTATCAACTCCAGATCTGGATTGTTATCAGCTCCACTATTCTTATAAAACCATACGTTGTCTTCAGTGTCTAAGGCATTGTTGATGTTGTTTGGGGCTGCAACAAAATCTTTTACACTATCCCCATCTACATCCAAATAAAAAGCCCCAGGGAATATAGGAATGTTGACAGGCTCACTGGCTTGATCTGGATAGTTCAAAATCTGGCGATTGAAATACGCAGTCTCTGTTGTGGCAGCATTTTCCAATAAAGTAATATTGTTGAATGCTAAATCCCCTAGTAATAAATCAAAGTCTCCATCTCCATCATGATCAATATTTAGACAGGTTGAGCCAGCATGTCGTGTGGTAACCGTTGTAGGTGCAAAACTATTCGCGCAGTCACCTTCAAATTCAGGCAACTGTACTTCCTCCGTTAAGCCCGATTCAAAAAAGCCACCATAGCAATCATCTGCTCGAATAAATCTAAACTCATTGATATCACCACCTTGTTCCAAAACCATGTTTTGGTAATACTCAACATAGCCTCCTAAAAAATTGAACGTAACGATGTCTAAATCGCCGTCTCCATCAATATCTTCAATAGAAGGGATATCAGAATTCAATACTGCTATATTGGTAAAGGGACCACTAGCTGTTCTAAAACTGAGTACCTGAAAAGCGAAATCGTCTGATAAGACTTGATCAAAATCAATGATGCCATTTGTATATTTCCCTCTATACACGCTAAGACCTGATATACCTGGCTCAGTAGAAAAGCAGAATATATCTTCAATACCATCTGCATTATAATCTCTCATGTATAAAAAATTATCAATGACGGGAAAGTTTTGTACGAAGGTTGGGTCGAATATATACTCGTCTCCTTGTCTAAGCATTGGAATTATAGCCGAACCAATTCGATCAAAAATTAATACGTCCATCAGGCCATCATCATTCAAATCGGCATTGGAGAATTGAGGGGAGTTGAGACCGCCAGCAAAAGGACTAGAAAGCTCTACTCCATTTACTCTGAATCTAGCTATATCTTCCGCGATAAACTCTTGACTTAAAACAGAAAAGGTAGACAAAATAGCTATGCTGAAAAAGAGATAAAATCGAGAATTCATATTCTTTTATTTTTGTTAGAGTCCATGGATGTATAAGATACAACAATATACATTTCAACATCAAATTAAGGGCAATAATTACAAAAGTAATTGTCGGCCGATAATCAATCTTAAAGTTTCTAAGCTAGAAGCCTTGAAGCGTCTTCATGCTTACTATAAGTCAATAATTTAAGTCAAAATTTTATTGCTCGGGTACACTTTTCTTTTGTCGTGGATTTTGCTTGGCTCTCCGTTTAATAAGCTTTTGATTAGGGATGGTATCCAAAATGTTTTCCCCTTGGAAAATAGTATCAGATGGATTCTCAATTTGTCTAACTTCGATTCTACTTTTTCCAGCTACCAGAAGGTTTTGCTTTGCTTTATGCGTTCTAACTTTCTGTTGAATAGCTTCTGTATTTGGTAATAATGTTTGCGCTTGATTTGTTACTGCTAATGCACACGAAAAGAACCCAAACAAACTGAATTTAAGAATAAAATTTAGCATAAGAGAATATTAGATTCAGAATTCAAATACATATATGTTTATAAATATAAAGACTTTTTTAATACATTACTTAATTAAAAGATACCACAACCTTAAATCATGGCAAAATCACAGAAAATAAGCTTTAAAAACGAAGACAATTTAGAGTTATCTGCTTTTTTAGAATGCCCTGCAGATACTAAACCTTACGCTTACGCGATCTTTGCGCATGTATTCACAGGCAACAAGAGCCTTACTGCTACACGACATATAGCTCGAGGTCTCACTAGTAATGGTATCGCAGTATTGCGTTTTGACTTTACGGGTCTTGGAGAAAGTGAAGGAGAATTCGCCGATACTAACTTTAGTAGCAATGTTAAAGACATCTTGGCTGCGGCTAATTATCTAGAAGAAAACTATAAGGCACCTAGTATATTAATAGGGCATTCCTTAGGCGGAGCTGCAGTTATTTTTGCTTCATCTCAATTAGAATCAATCAAGGCAGTAGCAACTGTAGGGGCTCCTTCTGATCCCGAACATGTAACACATCTTCTCAGAGATAAAATAGAAGACATCAAAAAATTAGGAGCAGCAAAGGTTAATATAGGGGGCAGAGAATTTATGATTAAGAAGCAATTTTTGGAAGACCTGCAGAATAAAAATATGTTCGAAATTCTTAAGGATTTAAAAAAACCAATAATGGTTTTGCATTCCCCTCAAGACACTACTGTTGAAATCGAAAATGCCGCTCAAATATACCACGCTGCGTTTCATCCTAAGAGTTTTGTTTCTTTGGATGGAGCTGACCACATGCTTACTAATAAAGGGGATGCAGCTTATGCAGGAGATATTATAGCCAATTGGGTAATGAGATACATTAAATTACCAAAAAAGAAAGCCCTTAAAACAGATTCTAGTGTGGTTGCCAGTTTAGGCAGCATAGGATATGCGGCTGAGATAAGAGCAGGTGAGCATGGTCTTATCGCTGATGAGGCCGAAGATGCAGGCGGAGAGGATTTTGGCCCTTCTCCTTATCAATACTTGTCTGTAGCACTTGCCTCTTGTACTGTGATGACTTTGCAGATGTATGCTCGTAGAAAAAAATGGCCCTTAGACAATGTACAGGTGCACATTGATTATGATAGACGATACGTAGAAGACTGTCATAATTGTGCTGATGAGCCACGAAAAATAGATGTATTTAATAAACGAATTGTACTAGAAGGTGCTCTAACTGAAGAGCAAAGAGTAAGACTGTTGGAAGTGGCGGAGAGGTGCCCAGTACACAAATCTTTAAATAGTGAAGTGCAGATAAACTCTGCACAGTAGTTTGTCTAATTCAAAAAAAGCACCATTTTTTTACAATCGTACTATTTTGACAAATTATTCCGTATTTGATCTAGTCCAAAGGCCACATCATTTTTTTCTTAAGACCATCAGGCATGCTCTTCTTTCCTTTTTTTCCATAAGGCTTTTTCTTCTTACCAGAGTTGTTTTTGTCAAATTTTCCTCCTTTAGACTTGTCTGAACCTTTATCTTTTGGATGCGTTTTTTTAGCTTCTTTATGCGAAGAATTATCTCGGCTTTCAGAGTTCTTTTCTTCTACTGCACGTGCTCGCTTTTCTGTAAACTTAGATTTTGGAGGCTTACGCTTATCTAATTTCTTTTTATTGTGCTTATTTCCTCTATTGCGATTATTATGCTTTTGCTTGTCGTCTTTATTTTCTAATAAGGCAGGATCTTCATCACTTTGAGGAAATGGATGCTCATTCACCACCTCCAATTTCTTACCGATTAGCTTTTGAATGTCTCTAACATAAGCTCTTTCTGTATGGTCACAGAATGAAATCGCTACCCCATCTTTTCCAGCTCTCCCTGATCTACCAATCCGGTGTACATATGTTTCCGGCATATTGCTGATCTCAAAGTTGATGACATATTCTAAGCTGTTTATATCAATTCCCCTAGCAGCAATATCTGTTGCAACTAATGCTCTTAGCTTCCTATCTTTAAACGCTTTGAGTGCTTTCTGTCTGTTGTTTTGTGACTTATCTCCATGGATGGCTGCAGCTTTAGTGCCTTTCTTTGTAAGTAATCTGGCGACCTTGTCCGCTCCATATTTTGTACGTGTAAATATCAGTACACTTTCTATTTCTGGATTTTCTAAGACATGTAGTAATAAGTTTCTCTTTTGCTTTTTATCCGTATAGTACAAGCGTTGTTGTATGGTATCAACCGTTGAAGATACTGGAGTCACTTCTACCATTTTAGGATTTTTCAAAATACCATTGGCAAGCTTTACGATATTGTCTGGCATCGTCGCAGAGAAGAACAAAGATTGTCTCTTCTCAGGGATTACTTTTAGAAGCTTTTTGATGTCATGGATGAATCCCATGTCCAACATTCTATCCGCTTCGTCTAAGACGAACAACTTAATCGTCTCTAGATTAATAAAACCCTGATTCATCAAATCAAGCAAACGACCAGGCGTAGCAGTTAGGATGTGAACACCCTTTTTTAGTTTTCGGACTTGTTCGTTTTGATTGACCCCACCAAAGATTACGGTGGATTTGATATTGGTATACTTAGCGTAGGCTTGAAAATTTTCTTCAATTTGTATAGCCAACTCACGGGTAGGCGTTACAATCAAGCACCTTAGTTTAGGCTTACCTTCACGGGACTTTTCTCTTTCGTGTACAAGTTGCAAAATTGGAATGGCAAAGGCCGCTGTCTTTCCGCTCCCTGTTTGGGCGCATCCTAGAACATCTCTTCTGTCAAGTATAAACGGTATTGCTTTATGTTGTATGGGTGTAGGAGCCTCGTATCCCTTTTCAGCTAAAGCTTTCAAAATAGGGTCCACGAGATTCAATTTTTTAAAGGACATATTAAATTTTATAATGTATGCTCACTTTTGAGCCATATTTCTATTAAAATACAAATATAGGGTTCCATCTTGTCTAATGTCTAGTTTTTTTTAAATTTATCTTTCCACAATAGGACTTATGTAAGATGGAAACACTGTAAACAGTTTACAATTAGGCTTTTACCTTTTAAGGGCACTCAGCTTCTAGGGTTTCAGGAGTTATTTCCATATTGCTCCCATTTATAGTGGCTATTACTTCTAAGCCTGTAGTATCCGCTATTGCTGCCAGTGGACACAGTTCTGGCACCGTTACTTCACCAATAATTCTAAACGATTCAATAGTACCTATATCTTGCCCATCCTCATCAAATCGAGGCCTGATAATGGCCTTTGATAACCAGCTATAGTCATTGTCCGGAAGTTCAGCAGTAATTAGTGTATTGATTGGCATCAGTAATGAATCGAGATCTGAGTTCATGCCATCTGCATTGATCGTCGTATTATGAAGTTCAAACTCTAGAAAACTACTCGGCATAGAGAGGTTAGATAAGGCTGAAAGGTCAGTCAGCAAAGGATTGTTTGTAATCGTCGCCGCTCGGATAAAGTCGATGATAGAAAGCCCTGGAGACCAGGTAGCAAGCAAGGGATTGTCGCTAATGATTACAGAGTCCAGCTCTATAGTTTCGTAGGTATCTTCAGGATGATTTTGCCCTATCTGTATACTTGACAAATTGGGATTGTTATTCACAACTAGAAATTCCCCTATGAATGCACAACTCGGAAGTTCAACAGCCGCGAGATTTGCACAATTTCTAATAGACAGGCCTCCCCTTATTTGTTCTATGCTAGATAGAAAGTCAAGGTTTGTGATATCATCAGATTCAATCCTAATCGATCCTCTCCAAAATTGATACGCTTCAAAGAATGGCAGACTTGTAATAGGACTTCCACAAGACCCAGTGCTATTTTGAATGATTACATCGCCTCTGAACCCCGCTGCTAAATCTGTAGGATCCACCACCCCTTGAATGAGCAAGGGAGAAATCATATCTACATCTTCTTGACAAGAAAGCACTACTTCATCTGGAAATACTGGATCTTCTTCTTCGCAAGCCATGAATAATAAAAAGCCAAGGATGTAAAAGGGTATAAGGAATTTCATGATATCGTTTTTAATAGAACGCAAAAGTATCTAAATATTATTAATGAGTGCACTCTAAGAAGGGATGATGTTCCAAAAATAGGATATTTTGGATGAGATTTTTACTTTTTGGAAATCAGGTGATGCTTATGTATCAGCGGATTGAGAAAAATGAAAACATCACTAAAAGATTCATTTTGGCTATCCTAGCTTTCTAGAGTGCACTCATCTGTTGTACGGAAAATATTGGTTTTGGGGTTTGGGACCATCATGGCCTTTGGCATGACCGCGTCGTACGTTTGTACCGCAAAAAAGCGGTATCACTTCCACCGCTTGTTCTTTCGCTCTCTGAGCGACGAGCTCCGATCGCTTTGCTCCTCTGCGAAAACAGGTTTTTTGTACTCTCCTTTTTTAGAAACTCTAGTATAGACGCCGATTTATCGCCTCTCACCTCGCGTCTGTATCTACTTGGCCAGCACGACGGCGCTTGCGCCCAAAGTGGGTCGCTCGGAGAGCGCAAGAACAAGTGGTGGCAGTGGCATCCAGCGGGTGGGTTTGTGTAGAGACGTCGATTTATCGCGTCTCCATAGGCATGGATATAACGGACGACACGGTCACGTCGAAGATCGTGATGGTCCCTCCTATTTATACCAAAAATCTGTCGTCAAATATTAAATTTTCTTAAACTTATTAAACCAATCAGATTTCTAAAGGATAATTATTATCATTGCAGAATTATTATTAACCACTAATTAATCCTATGTTTTCTGCTAGCGAAAATTTAAAAGAAAAAGGCCTTAAAGTTACTCCTCAGCGGATAGCGATTTATAAGGCTGTGGTGAATCTTAAGAACCATCCTACTGCTGAGAATGTGGTGGAGGCGATAAGTACTGACTTTCCCAGTATCTCGGTGGGCACGGTTTATAAGGTACTGAATGTCCTCGTTGAAAAAAAATTGCTACAAAAGGTGAAGAGTGAAAAGGATATTATGCGCTATGATGCTATGGTGGACCATCACCATCATTTGTACTGCAATGACACAGATAAAATCGTAGACTATGAGGACAAGGAATTGGATGAATTAGTAATGCAGTATTTCAAAAAGAAAAGAATTAAGAATTTTAAAATTGAGGATATAAAACTTCAAATAACTGGCAAATTTACAAAACCATAAAATAGTAAAACATGGATACGATGATGAAGTGCCCCTTTCATAGCGGTGCTAACACAGAGACTAGTACTAACGTGACGGACTGGTGGCCCAAAGTATTAAACCTTGATATCTTGCATCAGCATGATTCAAAATCTGACCCCTTGGGTGAAGATTTTAATTATAGAGAAGAGTTTTTGAAGTTGGACTTAGAGGCTGTTAAGACGGATTTGAAAGCTTTAATGACAGATAGTCAAGACTGGTGGCCGGCAGATTGGGGACACTATGGTGGACTGATGATAAGAATGGCTTGGCACGTCGCAGGTACGTATAGAGTAGCTGATGGACGTGGTGGCAGTAACACAGGTAATATGCGTTTCGCTCCTTTGAACTCCTGGCCTGATAACGGAAACTTAGATAAGGCTAGAAGATTGATGTGGCCTATCAAGAAAAAGTATGGTAACAAATTGTCATGGGCAGATTTATTCATCTTGTCTGGTAACATGGCCTACGAATCTATGGGCTTCAAGACCTTTGGTTTTGCAGGTGGTAGAGAAGATATTTGGGCTCCAGAAAAAGATATTTATTGGGGGTCGGAGAAGGAATGGTTAGCTCCTACTGGAAGCGAAGGTACTCGTTATAGTGGAGAACGGGATATGGAAAATCCATTAGCTGCGGTGATGATGGGACTAATATATGTTAACCCAGAAGGTGTAGATGGAAATCCGGACCCACTGAAAACGGCACATGATGTAAGAGAGACTTTCGCAAGAATGGCTATGAATGATGAGGAGACTGTAGCACTGTGTGCTGGTGGCCACACGGTGGGTAAAGCACACGGAAACGGTAACGCTGATGCGCTTGGACCGGAGCCAGAAGGTGCAGAGATACACAATCAGGGATTCGGATGGATGAATCCAAAAGGGAATGGAAACGGAGCGGATGCTGTAACGAGCGGGTTAGAAGGTGCCTGGACAACTACTCCAGACAGATGGAATAGGACTTACTTTAATATCCTGATGAACCACGAATGGAAATTGACAAAAAGTCCAGCTGGAGCTCATCAGTGGGAACCAGTAAACATGAAGGAAGAAGACAAGCCCGTAGATGCACATAATCCCAGTGTAAGAAGAAATCCTATAATGACTGATGCAGATATGGCTATGAAAATGGATCCTGCATACCACAAAATATCTAAACGTTTTCAAGAAGATCCTGCTTATTTCGAAGATGTATTTGCGAGAGCTTGGTTTAAATTGACGCATAGAGATCTGGGACCTAGAAGTAGATACCTCGGAACTGATAGTCCTACGGAAGATTTGATTTGGCAAGATCCAGTTCCAGCCGTAAGCTATACTTTATCTGATGCAGATGTAGAAACTATAAAGTCAACTATACTGAATTCAGACCTGAGTAATGTAGAATTAATTAATACAGCTTGGGATAGTGCAAGAACGTATAGAGGTTCAGATTATCGTGGTGGAGCAAATGGTGCACGAATTCGATTAGCTCCTCAAAAAGATTGGGAAGGTAATGAGCCTGAGAGATTGCAAAAAGTATTAAGCACATTGACTGATATTCAAACTGGTTTAGGCTTAGAAGTTAGTTTAGCGGATCTAATCGTCCTAGGAGGTAATGCTGCTTTAGAGCAAGCTATAAGAAAAGGTGGTTTCAGCACTAAAGTTCCTTTTACAGTTGGTCGTGGAGACGCTACGGCTGAAATGACTGATGTGGAATCTTTCGAAGTACTTGAACCTGTACACGATGGATTTAGAAACTGGATAAAGAAAGACTACGCCGTGAATCCGGAAGACTTGCTTTTAGACAGGACACAATTGATGGGACTAACTGGTCCTGAGATGACTGCCTTGATTGGTGGTATGCGTGTCTTAGGTACGAATCACGATGGAAGCCAACATGGTGTATTTACAGAAAATGTAGGCACATTGAGCAATGACTTTTTTGTAAACTTGACAGATATGAATTATTCTTGGAAACCAACTGGAAAGAATTCTTATGATATAGTAGACCGTAAGTCGGGAATAACTAAGTGGACTGCTTCAAGAGTAGATCTTGTATTTGGATCTAATTCTATCCTGAGAGCTTACGCTGAGTTTTATGCGCAAGATGATAATAAAGAAAGATTTGTGAACGACTTTGTGAAAGCATGGACAAAGGTGATGAATACAGATCGATATGATATCCCCAAAAACGCAGTTTAATTAATATTGAGCTATGAAAGTTTTTAGGATACTTCGTTATACGGAGTATCCTTTTTTTTGTGAAGTCTTTAATCTAGAACCGACCTTCTTATTAAGATAAAAACTGGAAGCAATAAGGTGAAATATGCGAAGAAGGGTAAAATATATTGCGGTCTTCCAAGGACCAAAAAAATAGCCATCAGCAATAGCTGAAAACCTAAACCATAAACAGAAATGATGCTCATAAACCACTTTGGAAAAGGCTTACTATACGAGGCCTTAGAGTCTAGCCAATAGATTATTTTGTCAAATGCTATATAGAGTGTATTGTAAATCTTATAAAACTTATTAACGCTTGCTTGAGATTCTCCTGGCATAGCTATTGGCGCGGAATCTTCAAAGACTCTACTGGTTTTATCCCCGCTAACAGTATTTCGTAGTATGACATAGTAATAGTTGTAAAGTGTTCCTTGCAATTGAATTCCTATAAAGGCAATCACTAACATCCATACACTACTCTGAGTGATATACATAATGGTAAGTAAGAATAAAAAATTGAGAATGATATCCGCGATAGAATCATAATAGCGACCCATAAGAGAAGGGGTATTCTTTACACGGGATAACTCACCATCTGCTGCATCTAAGATCGATTTTAATATTAGAAAAAGGCTTGCTATTATGAAGTTTCCCGTTAGCATGGCAAGGATGGCAAAGATGCCTGCAATAATAAACCATGTAGTAATTTGGATAGGTGTCACGGAAGTGTTTTTCAAAGAATTGGCTATCCAACGTGCCACTCCCCGACCATAGTCAGACAAATCTAGAAATTGATATTGCTTTGGTAGTTTAGCCATGAATGGGCACAAAGTAGGATAAAATCCTACCCTTTTCGCTTGAAGTATGCTTTACTGATTTTATCATCTACAACTTCGTAGATAGCAATGAGTTCTAGTATGTCTACCCCTTTTCGGCCGGTAACAATTTCATGATCTATCACCGAGTTACCCATGATAATTCTATTGAGGACTTCAGTATGCAAGTTTGGAGAATTGTCGAAGATGTCTGCGTAAATTTCTTTTAGTTTTTCATTACCGACACAAAATGGTTTTTGCTCTCCAAAATTGAATAATTGCACATCATCTGCATGACAGCTTGCGAATTGTTTTATATTTCTAGAATTATAGGCTTCTACTTGTTTTTGGATGGTGGATTCTGCAGGCATGTGGTTGGTTTGTTCTGAAAAGTTAAGTCTTACTCCGTTCTAAATTCCTTCTCAATTAGGATGTTCACCCAGTTGTCAAGACTGACTCCCATGAGAGTAAACTTATAGTCCGTATCGGGTGCTAGAGCAGGATTGGTATTTGGATCTGTGATATTGAGAACTACATTATCCAAATCATAAAAAGTAAAGTTCTGATCGAAAGTATAGGTACCCGATATTAAGTTACCGTCTAAGTCAGAAACGACTTGGAAGTAAATGGCATTCTCATCGAAGATACCAGCCTCCCATTCGAAAATAGGGTTTACACTATCTTCTGTGATAGTAAGTAGGTCTTCATTGACCTCAGTTGGTTTAGTATTGGTTTTGATGGTGATAGGATTACTTATGTGCAATGTGCCTTCGGTCTTAAAAGTCACTATCCCCTGACGTTCTCCTTCAAAGGCTAGATTATTGTATTTCGCCAAGTATCCATTAAACAAGGGTTCACTATCTAATACTTTCGCATTGTATGCTGAAAAATCAGTTGAGTCTAGTACAGCACTGGTTTCGAAGTACCTAATATCAAAAGATCCTTCTATCGGATAGTATATTACGGATGTGGGGTCCGCATCTCCCCCAAATAAGCCATCTGCTTTCCCTCCTGCACATGCAATGACTTCATCCAAGGCCAAGTCACTGTTCTGTTCGATGTATTCCGCTAGGTTATCAGAGTCAACAACTACCGTTGCATCATCATCTGACGCACATGATATCAGGAATACAAGAAGAAAAACAAATTGGAAATACTTCATAGTATTATTTTACTAAGCGCTTATTGCTCCATCGGTTATTTTATCCAATGCACCAGAAACCTTAGCAAGGATTTCATCTACGCCTTCCATATTGTGTCTTGCTTTAAGATATATTGGGTCATTATATGAAACTTCAACTTTACCATCAATTCTTTGAGTAACTAATATCTTTTGGGGCAAATCTAATCCTAAATACGCTGTGGAGTTCATCAATGGAGTTCCTAGCTTTGGGTTGCCAAACATGATAATTCTTGTAGGATTTAATTCTAGTTCAACAGATGCTGCATTTTTAGAGTGATCCAGCTCTAAGATGATTTTTAGATTTGGGTTATTTTCAATAATTCCTCGAAGCTTATCATAGGTGGCATCAAAACTTTGAGTACTTGTTTTAGTAATAATTCCGTTTTTGGACATAATTTAATTCTTTTGTGTGATTCCTAAGGAAAACAACTAGAGCCTTTAAAAGTTGCCGTTTAAACAGACGTCATGTCGATAGTAATGAGATAACGAAAGGCCCATTTCCAGGATATACTGTATCGCTGTAGATTAGCTTGCTTGAATATATTCTCTAATTCTGACTTCTTAAATGATCTACGAATGGCTCTCAAGCCATCTTCTTTGACCATCTTGGAGAAAGGCATAAAGGGTGTCCCTATTTTGAACAGAAGGTAAGCTATTCTGCTTCTAGATAGCTCAGAAAATATGATCTTAGATCTTATGTTACTGGTGTTTTGTCTTAAAAAATCAATCAAGTCTTGATCCTTAAAATGATACATGAAGTGACTGCTGATAAGTAAGTCACATGGGGGTAAGTGGAAGTCATCAGCCAGAATGTTAGCTTGAACGTATTTGATATGTTGATTGGCTTCTTCTTGTTGCGCAGCATATTCTAGAACATGTTGATTGCCATCTATACCGATCAAGTTAGCAGGTATATTTTTAGAGATGCACCACTTGGAAATAGATCTCAAATTGTCGCCGCCACCACAGCCCAAGTCGATTATGGTTAATGGACCTTCTGCTTGAAGCAAATCATCTTGCACAGCTTTTAGTGTAGCATTGGTATTGCCCAAAAATCTATTGATTACAGTGAGTCCATCAAGTGTCTTATACAGCTCCTCACCAGATAATAGGAGATTATCCATTTCCTCTCGCTCAAGACTTCTGGTTTCTAGCATGATTATGACGCTTCCTTTTTGTAAATCAGTTTGTAGGCTTTACCAACTAACCAATTGCCGGCTGGATAGTACAAAGCAAAGAAGAGGGCCATACCGAGGCTGAAGTTTTGAGGGCTGAATAGTTGATCTAATATGTTGTCCGGGTACGCATAAGAGGAACGTAATGTGTACCCTCCAAATTCCAGTAACCCCATTGTCACCAGCCCGTAAGCATACTGCTGATGAAATGGTAGTCTTCGTAGAATAAGCGAGATAGGAACCATGTATACAATATAGCATGTAATCACCTGCCACCAATAAGTAAATTTGGCGATCTCAACCATAGTGCCAAACTGGTCCATGCCCATACCCCAGATAAAGTAGATGATACAATACAGAAATATCAGTCGCTTGTCAACGTTCAATTTTTTCTTAGCGTAGGCTATGAAGTCGTTTATCATCTATTCTTATTTTCAATTTTTCTCAAAAGCGTACGCTCCAAATCGACCATGATGACTAAGTGAAAATGCTAATTCTACTTGAACATCCTTATAATATAAGTGAGGGACACGTAAGTTGTTTTTCCTTAATTCTACATCCTTAAGATTATAACCTTTCATATTGGTTATACTTTTTTTTAAGGCCTGTTTTGTTTTTAATTTTAAGTGTGCTGACTCTTTATGCGCTATCACTTGTTCATGTGCATTTAAAGCATCAGCCAAATAAGCTGTAGTATAGATATAGTCTTCTGTAATTCGGGTATTTGTCTTGATATCCAATCCATTATAACTAACCAAACCTTTATGCTCATCTAAAATAGTAGAAACTAATTTATGTGTATTTAGAAAATGAGCAGAGCCATTTTGGATGACAATTTTATAAGCACTTTCTTTCATGCTCCACATTCTCCAAAGGGCCTGAAAAAGGTCTTTAGATTGGTCTAAGTATCGGTTTTCTTCGTGGGTAAATACTTTATCTCTATAGCGTTGCTTGCACCAGGATCCTTGTTTATGAGCAACATCAAGATCGACTATGTCATTCCCAATCATTACTTCGCTGTAATTTTAGTCTGAATTACATTTAAGGCGGATTTCACATCCAACATGGAATCCATTGAGTCATTATCAATGATGATGTCATACTTATCTTCAATGTCGAGAACCACATCTACTAAGTTGGCGGAATTGATTTTTAAGTCATTGATAAAGTCTGTTTCTTCACTAAGATTAGCGAATGCTTCTTCATCTTGTATATATGGCTTTATGATTTCTTTAAGTCCTGCTATCATTTCATTTTTTTCCATTCTATTCCTCTCTATATTTTTTAAAAATAACAACTCCGTTTACGTCTCCAAAGCCAAAGCTGGCCTTAGCGACTATATTGATGTCTTTTTCTATCAGGGATAAAGGTATTTTATTCGGCGAAATTAAACTAGAAATTTCTGGATGTAAATCTCCACAATTTATATTGGGAAAGATAAAGCCATATTTTATTTGTAGTACACTGGCCACACATTCTATAGATCCACTTGCTGCAAGACAATGGCCTACCATAGACTTGAGCGTGTTGATATGCGGGAAGTCTTCTCCAGTTAAACCTAATGCTTCACACCAATTGTGAATCTCAGTTGGGTCTTTGATAGTTGCAGTGAGATGTCCATTGATAGTGTCTATTTCTGTAGCTTCAATTCCAGAATTTTCCAGCGCTTTAGTTATACATCGTTGAACCGCTTCAGAATTGGGCGCCGTCATAGTCCCGCCATTACGATGTCCTCCAGAGTTAATTTCTCCCCCTAGTACTTCTGCATAAATTTCAGCTCCTCGCTCTAATGCGCTTTCTAAGGTCTCCAAAACAAAAGCACCTCCCCCACTTCCTGGTACAAAACCAGAGGCAGTCGCACTCATTGGACGAGACCCATCTTCTGGATCGTCATTAAATCTTGAAGTCAATACACGCATAGCATCAAAGCCTCCCCATAGATATGGCCCATGGTCACTACAGCTGCCCACTAGCATACGTTTAGCTCGTCCCGCCTTAATGCGGTCGTAACCCATCATGATGGCTTCTACACCAGTCGTACATGCTGAGGAGTTGGTGGTCGTTTGATTTCCTAATCCTAGTATACCCCCCAGATAAGCACTAACTCCACTTGCCATTATCTGAGATACCGTGGTACTGCCAAGTCGCCGTACTTGTAGGTCATCAACTTTATAAATAGCTTCTCTAAATTTTTCTATCCCAGAGGTACCCGTTCCAAACACAATACCACTATCATAATCCGTATTTTCTGCGCTATCTAGCCCAGCGTTTCGCCAAGCATCCAATCCTGACATTACGCCATATAGGATACCTGAACTTTTGAAATTTCTTAATTGTAAGGGTGTCAAATACTCCAGCTTCTTATCTTCGTCTACCTCAGGTTGTCCTGCGATTTGACAGGAAAATTGCAAGCCTTCTAATTCCATGAAATGTCTAATCCCAGAAGTCCCTGTTTTAATGGCTTCTGTAAAAGCTTTCAAACCTACTCCATTGGGAGATACTACGCCTAATCCTGTAATTACTACTCTATTCTTCTTCATTAATTTTCATCATTCCAGCAATGCTCCCACGGCTGACTAATTCATTGGCCTCATTGTACATTTCAATCTTGCACTTTAATTTTTGAAAGCGAAAGTATTCTTTTTTACTGATCACGGTTACTTTTTCACCTGGAAAGACAGGTTTGAAAAAGTCCACTACTGTAGAGGTTAAAGCTATTTGTATATTGTCCACATTTTGACTTGTTTTATTCATCATGTTTATTCCAAAACAAACTACTCCGATTTGAGCCATAGTTTCCGTAAGTATTACACCTGGCGTAACAGGATAGTTTTTGAAATGTCCTTTATAAAATGTTAAGTCTTTATGGTAAGTAAAGGTGCCTGTTATTTCATTCTCATTCACCGATAGGATTTCGTCTACAAATAGGAATGGTTTGCTGTAGGGTAAAAGTGATATGATTTCATTGCTGTTCATTTAGCGCAAATGTTCTCCACCGTTAACAGGAATGATTGCTCCATTAATCCAAGCTGCTTCGTGTTTACAAAGTAGATAAGCAGCATTAGCTACATCTGAAGGAAGCGTTAGTTCATTAAATGGATTGCGTTCAATAGCATTAGTTTTTAAGCTCTCACTATTAGGAATAAGATTTAAAGAGAATGTATCCGTTACGCCTGCTTGGATGCAATTCGCGCGTATTCCATACGGGGCGAATTCCAAAGCTATGTTTCTAGTGATTGCTTCGAGAACTGCTTTTGCAGCGGATACGGCGCCGTAGTTTTGCCAGGCTTTGGTATTCCCTTCACTGGTAAAGCTCAAGACTCTTGCGTCTTTTGCGAATAAGTCAAGGCTAAATACATCCTTAGTCCAGTCATACAGGCTGATACCCATGTTCTCTATGGTGATATGAAAATCATCATTTTTCAATTCTACACCATCAGCAGAAACCATTGGTTTTAGATTCCCTTTAGCAATGCTATGCACCAATACTTTTACCTTGTCTTTAATTGCAAATTTTTCTTGAAGGCTAGCCAGGACTTCAGTACGTTTCTCTGCTTTTATGGCATCCACATTGAAGTGGATCAGCTCCACACCAGTTGCCACAACAATATCATTAAATTCTTTTTCGATCTTAGGCAAATCTACTCTTCTAGCCCTATACACCAAGCAAAGATTCATGCCATGCGCCGCCAATTTTCTTGCAGTGGCCAATCCTAAACCGCTTGACGCGCCCAGGATAATTGCCCATTCATTTTTGCCTTGAAATTCTTTTACCATTTTATCAATACTCTTTGTGCAGTAAATCCAGGCCCAAAGCTAAGCATTAATCCGATATCCCCCTTCTTCGGGTTTTGTTCCATGAATTTTTCGAATACATACAGAACCGTGGCACTGGACATGTTTCCAAACTCCTTGAGTACAGTTTTTGTGTTGTCGATATTCTTACCTAGAGAACCAAACAAGGCTTCTACGGTCTGCACGATTTTCTTACCTCCGGGATGAAAGATCAAATGATTCACATCCTCAATGGTCAAATCATGTTTCTCTAAAAAGGGATGAATTATTTGAGGGAAGTGATCTGATATTTTTTGAGGAACCTCCTTGTCTAATACCATTTGCAAACCACTATTCTTCAGTTCAAAACCCATCATCTTGATGGCATCATAAAAGTGATACATGGCTTCACCGATAATAGTAGGACCCTCCTCTTCTTCGTAAGAAGACAAAATAGTACAGGCACAACCGTCACCAAAGATAGCAGCGCTTACAATATTGGTCATGGAGAAATCATCCAATTGAAAAGTAGAAGTTGGGGATTCCACAGCGATGACCGCAGCACGTTTATTCGGATTCGCTTTTAGAAAATTATTGGCGTATATGATACCAGACACTCCTGCTACACAGCCCATCTCTGTGATAGGAAGCCGCACGATGTCTTGCTTCATTTGCATGCTATTGATCAGATAAGCGTCTACTGAAGGAATCATGATTCCTGTACAACTCACCGTTATAATATAGTCTATATCAGTAGCGACTAGCTTAGCTTTATCTAATGCCTTTTGCAAAGCCCCTTCTGCGAGTTTTATGGTCTCTCTTTTATACACATCATTTTTTTGCTCAAAAGAAGTCAACTTAAATACTTCATCCGCATCCATGATGGAATAGCGTCTATCGACCGCTGCATTCTCAAACAGCTTCACTACCTTTCTCTGAAAGCGCTCCTCCTGCCCAGTCATCCAAGTCTTGAGATATGGAAGTATCTCTTCCGTAGATCTTGTGTAAGGCGGTAATTGTGTAGCTATCGATGTTATTTTTACACTCATTTCTTAGTTATAGTCCATTGATATCGAAAAGCCCACTTCCATTTGATGGAATTTTTGTACCCGATTTCTTGGGCGTACTTTTCTAATTCCCTTCTTTTATATCCCCTCAAAATTGAGATTAATCCATCCGTCTTTACCATCGGATTTCCAATGATAGTGGAAATTACTGTAAACAAATAATATGCAATGATACTACGCTGCAAATCATTTATGACTATACCTATACTTGCTTTATTCATTAAAGTCTTAATCAAACCCAGTGCGCTATCATCATCGAAGTGATGAAGAAATAAAGTAGACAGCGCTATGTCATAT
>CAYWOZ010000051.1:0-18626 GCA_964458675.1 uncultured Saprospiraceae bacterium | reverse complement strand
AATACCTCTGGGGGTATTCTCCTCAACCACAAAAATAACAACATATCGGATAAATATGTTCCAACTAGCCCATTAGATTATACTTATTTAACTCGAAGTATTTCACGTCGGTATTATAGTGAAATGCTTCGCCTTTAAATTCGAAGCCAGTTTTGAGTAAAACGTTGACAGAAGCGTCATTTTCTAGGTGAGTTACAGCGACTAACTGTTCTAATTTTAAAGTCTCAAAAGCATATTTTTTAAAAGCAAGGGACCCTTCTGTAGCTAAGCCTTGGCCCCAAAATCGTCTCATCAGTCTATAGCCAAACTCCATCTTGTCAGTATCCTCAAATTGCTTGAGCAAAAACCAGCCTACAAATTCAGCAGAGGTTTTATCAATGGCTATACTATATCCTATTTTTTCGTCCGTGATTTCGCATGCTTTTATGAAATATTCTTTACTAGCATTGCGATCCATGATGGGTCTGATGTACTTCATGACTTCTTCATCCTTATTCAGATGATAGAAAAAGTACTCATCCTCCTTTTTAGGAGGTCTAAGAATCAGTCGTTGGGTTTCTAATAAAGCCATAATTTATTGAGCAGATTAAAAAATACTAATCTGTACTCCATTTTTTTATTTCACTTATTGCATATTGTTCATCCTTCCAGCCTAGCAGCTTCATTTTTCCTAAGCCCTTGTAATTAAGGAACCATTCCTGCACAATATACTGTGCTGCATTGTATCGAGTAATGAATGCGCTAAACTTTTCCACATTTATAGTACGTTTGGAAGCATCAAAAGGTACAGCAATGATTTTATGGTCTTTTTCTCCTCCATCTTCTAACAAGATAACTGCGATAGGCAAAATCTCCATATTTGTACCTTTTTCTACAGATTGGCTCAAAACCAATACATCCAAAGCGTCTCCATCTCCTCCCTCAGACTTTTTCATCTTTGTACCTGTTATAAAGCCATAATTGCCCAAATAGGGCAAAAAATCAATTACCCTATCCTTATTATCCACTCGATCAGGTTCAAGAGTCCCCCTATCACCATCATATTCGTATTTAACATTGCCGCCAGCGGGTATTTCGATGTACGCATTTATACTACCATCTTCATTAAAAGTATTAGTGGGTAAAGCCTTCTTTTGGCTTGTCTCATTGCAAGAAAACACCAATAGCAAAGCAGATAGTAACCAAAGCCGAAATAGTTTGTTAATATATAGCGTGTGACTATTAAGCCTCTTGAGTATAATAGAGGTCTGATTCTCATGCATTTCGTGTTTTTCATTGTCGGTATACCTACATTTGTGAATCATCGAACTAAATAAATTATAAATTACAGCGTCAATTAGACGGATAACGTAAATTTGCGGAAAATGAATGAAAAATCTTACTTTAAACCAGAAGATCTTAAAAAATTTGGAAATATATCTAAGTGGTCAGAAACCCTTGGAAATAAATTTTTTGACTACTATGGAGAAGTTTTTAAGGACAGTGCTCTTACTGCAAGAGAAAAGGCGCTAATAGCTTTAGCTGTTTCTCACGCAGTACAATGCCCTTATTGCATCGATGCATACACGAATAATTGTGTGCAAAAAGGAGCTGAGGAGGAAGAAATGATGGAAGCGGTTCATGTAGCTGCAGCTATCAAATCTGGCGCTACGCTTGTGTATGGTGTGCAGATGATGAACCATAACGATAAAATATCAATGTAATCCACCCAATTAATTGGAAATAAATTTATGGCTACTAAGCAAAAAACAAAATCCCTTAAATCTCGCGGTGACGATCTGGCGAACACATTTTTTCAACTTGACGTACTGAATGGAAAGGAGGTTACGGATGCGAAATTTCCTGCATTCGCAAGTAAGGTTGCTGAAGTTGGATTCAAAACACTTCGCCCTACAGATCTCGAAATATTTCAATTGAATATTGGTAAACTTTGCAACCAAACTTGCACCCACTGTCACGTAGATGCTGGTCCTGATCGCAAGGAAGAAAATATGGACAAGGCGACTTTGGAGAAATGCCTTAAAGTAATTGCTGCAGTGCCAACCATTCATACGGTTGACATCACAGGTGGAGCACCAGAAATGAATCCTCATTTTAGATGGTTTGTGGAAGAGTGTACCAAGCTGGGTAAAAAAGTAATTGATCGTTGCAATCTTACTATCATAGTAGCCAATAAAAAATATCATGACTTGCCAGAGTTTTTGGCAAAACATAAAGTACATATTATTTCTTCATTGCCTTACTTTTCAGAAGGTAAGACTGATAGCCAACGTGGAGACGGCGTGTTCCAAGCTTCTATCAAGGCATTACAGATGCTCAATGAAGTGGGTTATGGAAAGAATAATCCTGATCTAGCCTTAGATTTGGTCTATAATCCAAATGGTGCTTTCTTACCAGATGATCAGATGAGTCTAGAATCTCTTTTCAAAAGAAAATTGAGTACCAAGTTTGACATTACTTTCAATAGTCTTTTCGCCATCACTAATCTTCCGATTGCTAGATTTCTCGACTACCTTTTGCAGTCAGGAAATTATGAGGAGTACATGGAAAAGTTGGTCAACGCATTCAATCCGATGACAGTCGAAGGCCTTATGTGTAGAAATACTATCAGCGTCAGCTGGCAAGGATACCTGCACGATTGCGATTTCAACCAGATGCTAGAACTTAAGGTCGCAACCAAGGGCTCTCAACATCTAGACGATTTCGATTTGGAGACTTTGCAAAATAGAAATGTAGTGCTCAATCAACATTGTTATGGATGTACCGCAGGTGCGGGTTCTAGCTGTGGTGGGGAGATCGCTTAGGCGTTTACTGTTTATTTTTTCTTTAAATTTTTGGGAGTGCCTCTAGCTGGATGTATACTTTATTCCAGTTGTATTTTGGTATTTGTATACTTTGCTATTACTTGACTTTTGGTCGTTTATGCAGCTAGAGTCGGGCCCCTACAGGCTCGCAGTCCGCTCGGTACAGTAGCGCACTAGGCTAAGCCACAATGCTATCTACTGCACTTACATACCATTCACATTTTAGAAAGTCGCATATCTTTTGATAGAATTTCTCAATCTCAGCGTTAAAAATGCTCGTGATAGCTAAGGCTATCACTGTGCTTTTTGCCTTGATCTTGAAAAATTCTTTTCAAAATCTATTGCAACATCTAAAAATGTAAATGGCATACCTTTCGTACCCCTCACTCGGCTTCACACATAAATGGAATTATTTTTCTTATTTTAGAGGTATGAAAGTTATACATTATTGTGGTTTATTCATCTTGCTAAATCTTTGTCTATCAAGCTGCAAATCATCAAAAGCAGTGAACGAAAAAGCAGAAAATAGTTCTGAATTCAACTCCTCTACCATCACTACTCCTGCCACTCAGCCAGTCACTGAAATGGATGATAGCCCCTTGGTAAGCATCGAGAAAGGAGCTTGCCATGGCACTTGCCCCATTTACAAAATGACGATTTATAATAACGGTGTTTGTGAATTTAATGGAAAAAGGTTTTGCAAAAAGCTTGGCGCATACACCGCCTCCATGTCAACAATAGAATTAGACTTTTTGAAACAAAAAATAGGACTACTCGATATGGAAAATTATCCAGAAGAATATCAATCTATGATTCCAGATTTCCCAAGCACAGAGATAACTACTTTTACCAAGGATAGCAAAAAAAGTGTTTGGTGGAGAAGTGGTGCACCTAATGAACTTAGTGAAATGGCTGTGGTCTTAGATAAATTTCGAACTGAACTGGATTGGGTAGTGGATGTCAACGCGCGCCTACCTGTCGGCACCATAGAAAATCAGATGTTGATAAAATTAAAAGAAGATATTAAAGCATCTGATTTTGCAAAAGCGTATAAGGAATATCAATTCAAACCTGTCAAAGAATTAGTACCCAATAAAAACTATTGGCTCTTTGAATTTGACAAAAATACTATAAGCGGTATAGAGATGCTTAATCTCTTGAACAAATCTGAAAAAATATATAATGCAGAATTTAATAAAGAATTGGAACAGCGGCATTAATTTAATTCCCATAGTCTTCATACTGTTTTCATTTATCTCCCCTAGCTCAATATCTGCACAAACTACTCGGTCTGCATTTATAGAGAGCGATACGCTACAATATGAAGAAGTCGAGTATGTCGAAGGAGATTCAACTTACGTGATGAAGAAGTATTTTCTACTGACTTATTTGAGTGGAGATAAAAGAGACCAAGCAAAGGAAGAAGCAGACCTCATCCAAAAGCAACACCTAGCGCATATGGATGTCTTAGCGTCAGAAAATAAAATTTGTATTGCTGGTCCATTTGGACATGATGGTCCAGAACGTGGGATAATAATTTTTAATGCTTATAGTATAGAAGAAGCTGAAAAACTAGCCAGTCAAGACCCTGCCGTGAAGGCTGGGAGGCTTACCTATACCTTGCACCCTATTTGGTTAGCGAAAGGCTCTTCCCTGTATTAGGAGTTTTAACAAACTGCCCCTTCATCACCTAGCGCAATACCTAGAGATCTCGCGGTCTTAATCAAGTAATGATCAAGGCTTACTGTGTCATAAGTATCAGTAGCTTCAGTAAGCGTTACTGAAGTCATGTCGTTATTTCTAAATGCAACCATGCGACCGAAGGCTTTTTCTTGAATCAATTCAAACGCTTTAACACCCATAGCGCTAGCCAAAATTCTGTCAAACGCAATAGGAGTCCCACCCCGTTGAGTATGGCCTAAGATAGTTGTTCTGATTTGTGCTTCTATTCCTGAATTTTCCAATTGCGCACGCAATACATTTCCGATACCCCCAAGCTTTACATGTGCATCTCCCGCTTCTTTGGCAGCCTGACCGACTACTGTCCCATCGATAGGTTTAGCTCCTTCTGCAATTACGATATTCACAAAGCCTGTACTTCCTTCATATCTGCTTTTAATGCGTTCTACAATATCACAAAAATTATAAGGGATCTCTGGCAAGAGGCAAATCTCCGCCCCACCTGCGATAGCGGTATGCAATGCAATCCAACCTGCATCTCTACCCATAACCTCCATTATCATGATACGATTATGCGATTCAGCAGTAGTCACTAGTTTATCAAAGGAGTCCGTAGTGATTTGGACCGCGGTATTAAATCCAAAAGTATAATCTGTAGCTGATAAGTCATTATCGATGGTTTTAGGAACACCAATAACGTTTAGTCCATTTTCAAAAAGGGTCTGAGAAATTTTTTGGCTGCCATCTCCTCCGATGTTGATTACGGAATCAAAACCCAAATCGTGAATCTTATCAATCAACTCTTTTGATCTATCTATAGTCGTCCAAGTTCCATCTTCTAATTGGGTTGGAAAGTCTACAGGGTTTCCCTTATTGGTGGTGCGGATAATAGTTCCACCTTTTACGTGGATACCACCGACTGCTTCCTCATCCAATCTAACGATTCTTTGAGGTTCCATTAGCACTCCATTAAAGGCCTCTATGCTGCCCCACACTTCGTATTCGTCACCATTATTTTTAGCTGCCTTAACGATACCTCTTATGACTGCATTCAATCCAGGGCAGTCTCCACCTCCAGTAGTTACGAGAATTTTTTTCATGGTCAAATGTAGGATTTATTGAGGAACCTACAAATTTCTAAAGCCATCTACATTCTGTTTTTCGAACGGAATTTTCAAGAAATTAAGTGTCGAGGATGGAGTTACTCTAAGATAAAAGCTATAGGTCCCTCTAAATGGCTGCCAGCTTACGCCTGTTTCCCAACAATGAAGACTTCTACTAAAACTCAAATCAGGATAGGTTAATCGCTTAGAAGTAAAATCATACCCCACATTACCGACCCTCATATTCCATTGATCGGTTAGTTGTATATTTCCACTGGTACTTATAGTATGAGTACCCAAAATCAAAGTATCTCTCCCATCGACTACGTCTACGTTTAAATTGAGTTGATGTCTAAAATTAAAGCCTTCAAACCATTCTTCAAAAGATCCATATCCTTGTGTCTTTTCTTCCTCTCTATCACTGGATCGCCTGCCTTGTGAATTGCCGCCTTCCCCTTTAAAGATATCCACTAACTTTTTGATTGTAAAAGAAGTGCTTATATTTGCTCTTGCTCCTACAAATCTTAGCAAGCTTCCAGTCTCTCTGAAATGGAAGCGATTTTCTCTTTGCCCTGTTTCTTCATTCAACACATAAGGGTCCCAACTTCCGCCAATATTAACTGTAGTGAGGCCTTTGAATATTCTAGTGGTTCCACTCATGGTGATTGGAGACCAATTCAATGAATCCGCTGCGATGTTATAGCTACCTCCAAATCGAAGATTGTCAAAGAATTTTATTTTCTGAATAGTGCTATCTTTTTTCGAAAATATTTTACCCTCAAAAATATTATTTAAACCATAAGAAATATTAGCTCTCGTTCCGCTAGCAGAAGGGGACCCAAAAATTCCACCTTCAAAAACTCCATAGGTTTCTTTTTGCTCCTCCCCATTTTCATCTACGTATTCTAGTGTCTTAAAATATCCTCTTGCTTCTCTAAGATTATCTGGTGCATAATTAAATGAGATGTTTGGCTTTATCAAATGTCTAACGCCTCGTAAAAACCCTTTTTCTCTGGTCCAAGTTCCAAATATCTGTGTATTGATAGACACACCACCACTGTAGTCGTTCCATCGATTGAATCCAAAATCTTCAACATTATCAAATTCACCTTCGCTTAGTGTATCACGTATAACAGAAAAGTCTGAACTATCTAAGTTGTACATAGTATCTACTCTAATGGAATCCGTAATATTATAAAAAAGCTCTTGGGACTGAGGTTGCCATACTTCGCTATACTGAACATTAGGACTCACTGTAAAGTACTTCAGCAATTTAAATGAGGTACTGGTATTCAAATTTTGTTGAATCCCAAAATCTACATCTTCTAAGGTTTCTCGCATAAATAATGTAGTATCTGTTGCGGTTACTTGACTTCTAAATCGAGATGAATAGGTAGCAGAAATTTTTTCAAACCATTTCTCTTCTCCTTTTCGATTTTTTCTCTTGAAGGGAAATAGTGTTTGTGTTTTGAACTCCGCCGTTGGAAAATTAATAGTCACATCATTGGTGTTCGTATTTTGCGAATGGCCAGCTGATGCTGTAAAGCTATATGGTTTTCCAGAGAAATTTTTTGAGTAATTAATATTTGAACTAAGGGTATTCGTCAATACAGAATTAGCATCATTTCGGTTTAACGATCGATAATCGTTGGTTTGGATATTCACACTCCCTCTCAAACTTCTAGTAGGATGTGCTCTTTGATCTTGGCTGTGACTCCAGCGAATAGAAAAAGACCTTTGCACATCTTCAACACCTCTCGTTTCACTTATTCTTTCTGACCAGTTTAGGTTAAGAGACCCGTTGTACTTGTATATTTTTTTATAGTTGGTAGTGAGGTGTAAACCATAGGTACCATTAAAAAATATATCCGCTGTTAAGGACGCATCTAAATAGTCATTGATAGGCGTATAGTAGCCAATATTTTCTATTCCAAATCCCCATGTCGGAGAAAAAGTATAGTCCTGCGGAAAAATCAATCCAGCCGTTCGCGTATCTGAAATAGGAAAGAAACCAAAGGGTAAAATTAGTGGAGTGGGTATACCCATCAATTCTAAATTTGAAGGACCTACAATGACTACTTTGTCTGGAATTACTTTTTGCTTTTTAGAGCGTATCCCGTAATGCGGTTCTGGATGATCGCAGGTTGTAAATAATGCATTACTACTATAAATGTGATCGTGTACAATGCTACTATCTGCTTCAGCTGATAGAAATTTTGCTCTAGATCCTAGGATATACAAATCACTATATTGAGACTTTGCATCATAAATAATACCCTTTTGAGATTTGAAATTATAACGCATACTCATTGCATCAAAAGTCTGAGCTGAGTTTTTGAATTCTGGTATTTCAGTTGGCTTTTGTAGACTATCCAAAGTATGCTCAGCAAAGACTTCATTCTTTTCCCAATCTACTATAATGAAACCTGCTTTTAAATCCAGGTCTTCATAGATTACTGAAGCCATACCATAGAGGTATATTTTCTTATCTGCTATATCATAGACAATAGAGTCTCTTGCTTCATATTGAATTTCTGCTGGAATAGCATCTTCGGATATAGCTACTCCATCAGGGATGTTCCCTGTATTTGAATTTATAGAACTGTCCCTAACTATGCCTAGGCTATCCGTCTTGTTAAGACTTTGCGCTAAGCTATCCAATGAAAGGGATATGGAGTCCGAGGCCAAATTAGGGAGATCAAGAGAATCAGGAACTTGACTATACCCCACAGTACTAATTAGGAGCAAGCCCGCCAGCCAATAGGACCGCAACTTATTTAATCTAGCTATGGAGTAAAATATTCGCATTTAATTCTTCAATCTGTTTAAATAGTACGAAAATCAGCCAATTTTGATTTAAGCCTCAAATGTAATTTTGATTCGGCAATTAAAGGTAATTAAAGGTAATTATCAGCTGATAATGAAAGAAATTAGACTTCTTGATGCATTAAACGGAATAGAATGTATAGATTAATTGCTTAAAACGAACTATTCCCTTATTTTTAAAAGAATTCCCAATCAACTCATTCCCAATTATCTAAAATATACCTTCGTTATTTTGAGGAAAATGAGATACGTTCTAATGATATTGTTTAGCTCGATTTGGTTGTATGCAAATGCATGCCAGCAAGTCCTATGCAGTCATCCCATTCAGGCAAATACCGTATTACATAGTCACATTGGGGATATCTCTACCCTTATTAATCAAATTAAAGCTGCCTTAAAAGCCAAGGATATTAGTAATCCAGTAGATGTGATTGTAATAGATCCGGGACATGGAGGAAGAGATAAAGGATGCTCTGGCACCTCAGCCATTGAAAAGAATATAACATTAGAGTTAGGTAAACAATTAAAGGAATTATTAAAGGCTCAATTGCCTGAGTTAAAAGTTATTCTGACAAGAGAAAAAGATAATTTTATCTCGCTCAAAAAACGAGCGGATATCGCTAATGAAAATAATGCAGATATCTTCATTTCTATTCATTGTAATTATCTTAGAAACGCAGCGAATTTTAGAGGCTCTGAAACCTTTGTGTTAGGCACAGATGATAGCAATGAGAATACAGCAAAGGTGGCTTCGCGAGAAAACAGTTCTATAACTCTAGAAGATTCTTATAAAGGGAATTATGGTGGTTTTGATCCTCTTTCTCCAGAAAGTTATATTATGTTCTCTATGATCCAAAATTTACATTTAGACAATAGTATCGTACTAGCTTCATTTACAGAAGATGAGTTGGTCAAAAGTACCAATGTGAAAAGTAAGGGCGTAAAACAGGGTGCTTTTGTGGTACTCAAGGAGGCTAATATGCCTAGTATATTAGTGGAAACTGGCTATCTCAGTAATGAAAAAGATCAAGATTTACTTTCCAGCAAAAATGGTCAAAATGCTATCGTCCAAGGGCTTTTCAATGCCATCATTGGTTATAAACAATTTATAGATTAATAAATTTAGACCACTCTATTTTTAAAAACTTGATTGCGGATTTTTGGGTTTCTATTTAATAGTATTGAAAATTTGTTTATGTGTGTATTCGTTTATACTCAATGGAAAGTGGTTTCGTGACTTTTCGGAACGGACTCTACCATTGGTACTATAAAATTTCAGTTGTTATTTTTGAGCTAGGGGGAGAAACGATATGAGCTGCGCTGGACGGCTCATGAAGCTGGAGCTATAGGTAGATGAGCCGATAGGCGAATATGCCTATAGCTGCTAGCTGAATAGTCGCCCAGTGTAGTGAATACAAGTGGATCACCCGCCCCGACTTTTCTCGGGGAGCTCCCAATTTCGAATACAAAAGGAAATTCATATTGCGCTAAATACTTATAGCATATAGGTATTACTTGATTATATTCGCATCAATTTTAATACATTATCTGTTAAACTAAATAGATTTAGCCTCGAATTTGGACTTTTGTCCGATTTTGTGGTAGAAAATCATTCTACATAAAGAAAAGAGCATGTTCTCACACGAAACAAAAATTGGCTTATTAGTTATTATAGCAACCGCTTTGGCGATTTGGGGATTCAAATTCATCAAAGGCAAGAATATCCTTAGTAGCTCTACCCTATTGTATGTAGAGTATGATGAAATAGATAGACTGGCCACCTCTACACCCGTTACGATACAAGGGTACCAAGTAGGAATAGTAGCAGATATCAAGTTCAAGAATGTCAATAACAAACAAATTGTTGAAGTCATGTTAGATGTAGATAGTGGGATTAAGATTCCTAAAAATGCCACAGCAAGTATTGTAGCTACTGGTATAATGGGAGGAAAGGCTGTTGTAATTGATTTTGACAACCCCTGTGAGGGAGCGAGCTGTGTCCAAAGTGGAGATAAACTGCGAGGTCAATTCAAAAATGTTCTTTCATCGATGATGAGTACAGAAGATTTAGGAGGCTATATGAATGAGGTAAAGAGTAATGTGGGCCCTATAGTGGATACTTTAAAAAGTAGATTCACTAGTAATGGCGAAGGCCAGCAAACAATGGCTGATGTGCAAGAAATCATAGCTAACCTAAAATCGGCTACTGGATCATTAGATAAATTGATGAGAAATAGTTCTGGCAAAATAGACGGGCTATTAGCTAATCTTGAATCCATTACCAGCACTATCAATTCTAGTCAGACAGACATTAAAGGAATCATCACAAATGCTAACTCCTTTTCTGCAAAAATGAATGCGCTCGATCTGGACAAAACTTTATCAAAGGCCAATACTGCCCTAGATGCTACTCCGGAATTAATGGATAAACTAAAGGGAACTTTAACTGAAGCTGATAAAGCTGCTCAGCAGCTTACAGGCTTAATGCAAAAAGTAAGCAATGGTGAAGGTTCAGTTGGAAAACTTTTGAGTGACGATCAGTTGTATACTGATTTGGAAAAGGCAATGCAAAATTTGGATTTATTGCTGCAAGATTTCAGATTGCATCCTGAAAGATATAGACGAATCTTGTCTAAGAAAAAGATTCCGTACGAAGCACCGAATTGATATAATAGACATTACTATATTAAAAGAATCTGGTTAAAAAATCTCTAGCAAACACTAACATTTCGGACTTTCGGTTTTATGATTATTTTGTTTATCAATATGTTGTGAACAGAAGAACAGAAGGAACTAATAAATTCAGAATTTCGTATCATTGTACAAGTGGATAAAATTGGTGACATAGAAATTAGAGTCGTTGGAAAAACAGGTAATTTAGAACTCAAACCTGATAACTACGACATCAGACATATTGCAAGCCTACTGCAAAATGTGGAGGATTTGTTATTCCCCAACAGTAAAAAAGATAGACCTCTTGTCACATACAATATACAAGAAGGTTCTGTTAGGCATATTTTTAAAACTCCTATTCAATATATAATCGGGTTTAGCGCGATTTTAGGCCAAATTCAAGACTCAAATTCTATTGACTTCCTTGATTTGAGAACTGCAAGAGCAATTGAAAGTATTCAAGAATTATCGCTCCAAAAAAATTATATATTCCAATTTCAAACCTCTATCCAAAACAATGTTGAGCTTCTAATAAGCCCAAATACAAAATTTTATAGAACCGAAAACGTTTGGGTAGATGCTGAATTTTATTTTTATGGAATCTTGACAAGCGCTGGAGGGAAAAATAAGGCAAATATCCATTTGGATACAAAAGAATATGGTTCCCTAATTATTGATACAGGTAAAAAATTTCTAGAAGGTCGAGAAGACAACCTTTTGTACAAAAAGTTTGGTGTTAGAGTAACTGGGAGGCAAAATCTTGAGACAGGTGAGTTGGACAATAAATCCTTAAAGATGGTAGAACTTGTAGATTATAATCCAAAATATGACGCTATATATCTTGATGCGTTAATTTCTAAAGCAAAGAAAAGCTGGAAAGGGGTTGACAAGGACGATTGGTTGTCAAATCTTAGAGGAGGATATGAAGCATAGTGTTTTATTAGATACAAGCTTTTTTGTTCGCCTTCTGAATGATGAAGATGCTTTACACAACAATGCTAAGGCATATTATAAATATTTTTTAGAAGAGGACATCGTTCTCAAAATTTCTACTATATCAATTGCTGAATATTGTGTTAGAGGTAAAATTGGTGAGCTCCCTCTAAAGAATATACAAATAATCCCTTTTAATTTAGACCAAGCAATTAAAACGGGTGAATTTGCACAAGCAATATTTGAAGAAAACAAATTAAGTAAAGTAAAACTTACTCCTAGAGCAATAATACCCAATGACTCAAAACTTTTTGCACAGGCGGACTTAGATCAATCCATTGACTACTTTGTTACATCTGACAGTCGCTCAAAAGCCACCTATGAAAATTTGAAAAAAAGAGTTAATCCTAAATTTAAAATCCTTGATATTTCGACACCCTATAATGAGGCTTTTGGAATTCTAGACTTACAGTAAAGAAGTAGACTCTAAACATCCTATTCGAAAAATTTATTCTAAAATTCATAACTAAAGAACAATTCCTCTACAATTGGGTACCCCTTACTATCTGTATTCGTAAGAATAATAGTGATATCAATCTTTTCTGAAACTTCCTTTTCAGAGCTATCGAAGATACCTTTAATGGTACCAGAGTCTCCTTTATTGAAGACTTTTGCTGTAGGTGGGTAAGTAATTTGTGTACAATGACAGGTTGTAGCTATTTCAATCTGGATAGGAACATCACTTACATTAGTAAAGGTATACTCCACCGCTCTTTGATCTCCTTTTTGAATTTTTCCAAATTCTATTAAGGTTTTATCCCATTCTAATTGAGGGACCATGGCATCCCTCCCTGTTTTTTCCGGCGCAACGTTGACCAAAGTTTTTTGAGTCTTACAAGAAAAAGTAAAACCAACAACAGCAGTAAAAACAAAGACTATCCAAAACCTATTCATAAATCAAATTAATTTGACTTCCTAAACTGTTTCTTCTCTATCTGTATTGTTGTAGGGCCTTCTGTAATTACAAACTCTGTACGACGATTGAATCTATGTTGATCATCATCACACTTCACTCCATTGGTGCATTCGTTTCTAATTTCAGTTTCTCCTTTTCCAACAGCACGGATTCTACTCACATCTACTCCATTCTTAATTAACCATCGCTTTGCTGAGGAGGCACGTCTTTGAGATAAATCTTGATTATATTTATCCTTACCCTGCGCATCCGTATGAGAATTCAATTGAATTTTCATTTCTGGATATTTGTTCATCAGGTCGAGGAGAACAAAAAGGTCTTGTTCCGCATCTGGTAAAATCTTATCGTCATCAAAATCATACAAGATATTCTTTAGCTCTATAGCTTGGTTGATAGTGATCGTTTCAAATTCTGGAACTTTAGGTTTAACTGGTTCTGGCTTTTTCTTTAAATACAGCACCTTTGCAAAGTCAGTTGACTCTTCAAGTTCTACTGTATTAAACTCTAAGGTATCTGGGTAATATCCCTCCTTACTTGCAATAATCACATATGCTTTTTCTAATTCCAAAGCATAGTTTACTCTATTTGTCTTAGCGGAATTCTTTGGCGTCGTTGTACCAAAGCTGCCATTGTTTATTTCTATTAATTGAAAGTCAGTACTGTCGATTGGTTTTTTATCTTCCGTATAGGCGCCTGTTACTAAAGTAGCTTCTAACTTCTCTAGCAGCACTTCATAAATATCGTTGCAGCAAGTACTTGATTCTACAGAGGATGTACCTACTCTATTAGAGGTCAAGAATCCGCTGTATCCATCAGGACTCAATGAAAAGAAAAGGTCATCAAGAGGCGAATTGTATCCTTTACCCATATTAATCGGATTGCTCCATCTTTTTCCATCCCATGTAGAATAAAAGATATCATATCCACCCATCCCTGGAAATCCAGTAGAGCTAAAATACAGATTACCGTCCTTGTAAAAAGGAGTCTCTTCATCTCCGGGTGTGTTTACTTGTAACAGTCTCACTGGGTCACCAAATACACCATCCCCTTTATTCGTAGCATAGTAGATATCGAATCCACCATCACCACCTTCCATATCTGAAGAAAAGTAAAGTACTTCTCTGCCAAATAATTCTCCCACTGCTGGATGTTTTGCTAGGTAAGGGCCATTCACTCCTTGTACTTCTTGTGCAGGGCCCCAATTGCCATCCGAACCGAAGCTAACATAAATCTTGCTGCTTGTAACAGCGTTTGTAGAAGGGTCTATTTCTGCTCTTGTGAAATACATAGCTTGCCCATCTGGCGAAATCTTCACATTTCCAGTATGGAAGTCTTCTCTATTTATTTCCATGCTTAAGGCTTCTGGTTTATCCCATTTTCCTTTTTCTCCTTTTCTAGCTTTAAATATTTTCAAGTGGTAATCTTCTTCATTGGAACCATCTAAAACAATTAGCTTGTTGGTTGCTAGTGAGGCATAATACATCGTCTCTCCATCTGCGGCATAACCAGGAGAATATTCTGACTGTTTTGAATTGATGTCTTTTGAGTCTATTCGTTCTACCGTCAGCCCAAGTGTTTCCAACATATCTAGAGCTTGTTGCGCCCCATCGTACTCTATTTTAGCTAGGTCTTTTAAACCTTCATTATCTGTAAAGTCAATAAACTTCTCTAATGCATCAGAGGCCAACTCATACTCTTCCATCATCTTAAGCGAACGACCATAATTGAACAAGTCTTTGTCATAAGCTCCTTCTCCTTTATCCTTTTTGTAAAGTAATTTGTATCGAGTGTTGGCGTACTTAAAATCTTTAATCTTATAACTCGCGTCTGCTAACATATAAGCCACATCGATATTATCTCTTTCTTCTTTGTAGTATTCTTTGAGCTTATCTATGGCATTGATATAATCTCCATTTTCATAAAGCTCTGTCCCAAAAACTCGCAACTGCTCTGTGGAACTTTTATTTATTGGTTGCGCGTATGCTACCGCGGAAGCAAAACAGAAAACCAAAAGCGCTAGTATATTTTTCATATCAAAATGTATTCTATTGGTTATTAATCTTTGTTAAAACTTAGGACACAAGATGGCTGGATCCACCTCAGGTTGTTTATAGATTCTAAAGATATAGCTGGCAGCAAACTCTAAAGCTCCATTTCCTCCATTAGCATCTGCTAAAGTAGATAGAGTCAAATCATAGCCTATGCCTGCTCTGAAATCTCCTTTTCGAAAACCCAGTAATACTTGCAAGGCATCTCCTAATCGATATCCTAGCCCAAACTCTACCTTGGGTGCTTCGTCATCTTTTATCAATCTTCCTTTTCTTCCATCGTCTCGTAGTTCTCTTTTTAATAGTTTATATCCTGCCCAAGCTTGAATTACAGCTTCGTTTTGATTCCCCGTTTGCTGAAATAGAAACCTTGGGCTTAAAGAAAAAACTTCTGTCAAATCTACATTGTATTTTCCGTGTAGCACAAATAGGGTTGGAATTCTAAAATCATCATTTGGGTTTAAATCTGTAAAAACATAATTACTCTGATCTGTAGTATCTCCTAATACAAAATTTCTTGTAATGTGTTGCAATGAAAACCCTACTTCAATATTAGTAGCTTTATTCAATTTAGACTTCAGTAGCATTCCAGCATTTAAATCGAAAAAGTTTGCCATAGGTAAATCTTCAGAATCAAAACCATTGAATGGATCTATTCTTGTATTTGGGTCAACTGTTACTACAACATCTCTATCAAACGCAGATGTTCCTTGATTAGCTACAGCCCTGGTAACACCTCTAATATCCCTCATCACTGTTCCTCCTTGAATACCTAAAGTTAGTACATTATTATTTCGGCTATCCAAAGACAAGTGGTACGCTAAAGATGCATGGATTGTTTGATAACCAAGGCTAAAAGTACCCGCTCTATCCCTGTATATGTTTAGACCTACCCCAATCCAATCTCTTTTGCGGACATTCAACAATGGCGCATCAACGTAAAAATCACCAGTCTTATAAACATTATCTACAAAAGGGTTTCCTTGATCTCTAAACAATCCCCCTACTCTGACCGTACCCTCGTAAGCCCCTGTATAAGCAGGATTAATGACCAGTGGTGCGAAATCAAAAAGTGTAAAATGTCTGTCTTGGGCTTCTAGGTTTAGCAGAAAACTAAACATCAGCAATATGGGTAAAAAGGTCTTCGATATTCTCATCTAATCATTGATTTATAAGAACTCGAAAGATAGCTTTTTTTACTAATATAACGATATAACTATACTTCTAATCCCTTCTTTTATTTTGCTTTGCTAAAGAGGCGTCTCTATTTCTCTGATGCATTCAGAATTTTAACAATTCCATCCACATCTTGCTTGAGCATACAATCGAAATGCCCGCGGGGGCAAGAGTCAAATCCGATCTTAGAGCAAGGCCTACAAGAAAGGCCTGGAACACTGAAATAGTGTGCCTTATTTGGTTGGCCTCCATAATAAGGATACATCCCAAACTTCGGAACTGTATTTCCCCAAAGTAGCACTATCTTCTTTTGGAATGCGGCTGCTATATGCATCATTCCTGTATCTGCCGCCAGTACTTGTCTAGATTGCTGGATTAGAGATGCGCTTTGCTGTAGATTAGTTTTGCCACAAAAGTTAAGCACATCTCTAGGGAATTTCTCAAATAATGCCTTTCCAGCTTCAGCCTCTGCAGGCCCTCCAACCAAAACTACCTTCCCATTCATATGGGTCAAAATAGCTTCCAAAATGATAGATGGGATACGCTTGGTAAAATGCGCAGCACCCAACACAATCACTGTATATTTCATGCTCTCTAAGCTATAATCCGAGAGATTAAGCTTGTTTTCATCTCCAACAAACAAATCCAAGCCTTTTCCATCTTGTGGAAAATCAAGTCCTTGTAAGGCTTCAAAATATCTATCTACAATATGAATTTCAGGCAATAGGTCGACTTTAAAATTGACCAAAATCCACTTTTTGATATTGAGTTTAGGGAAAGCCATAGACGGAATACCAAGCTTCCTGATGAGGCGCTTACTTCTTATATTTTTGTGCAAATCAACAATAAAATCAAAGGATTCCCCCTTTAATTCCGATAGGATCTCTGTCGGGTCTTTGTCAAATAAATGCTGTTTCGTTAGGTATTTATTGTGTAAATTTACTTGCTTGAAGGTTCTCTTAGTAACAAAATGGATTTCATACTTGTTATTAGCATGAAGTGCCCTAATTATCGGTGATATTAAAACGATATCTCCAATAGAGCTGAATCGTAAGACTGCAATTTTTTTAGGAGTAATTTTTGTCTGCATACATTTAGTGGATGGTTCGATAATTTTTTGAAAACCTTAAATCACAAAATACTAATCATCCAACAAATAGCTCTTTAAGAAAATAAGAGTTGATTTGAAATACCTTGCTAATCAGTGATTTAACGTTTAATTACCGAACCATTGATTAATAAAACTACAAAACTAATAATGATCTTAACTAATCTTGTCCATATCACAATTAAGAAAAAAGATCTTTTTCTAAGTCTTCTAGTATGTATACTGTTCACATTTGGCTTTACAGTGAAAAATCATGCTCAAACCCCTCACTGTCATGCAGATGAGATGATGAATCAACATGCCATACAGCATAATGTACAACATGAAATCAAGGCATTTAAAGAAAGTTTGCAGCATTTAACTCCGACTCGAAACGGAGAAAATGTATTGAATATACCCGTTGTGATTCACGTCATACATCAAGGGGAATCTATTGGCAATGGCTCAAATTTAACACAAGCTAGAATCATGGAGCAAATGCAAATCCTCAATGATGACTTTAGCCAAAGCAATTCAGACCAAAACCAAATACCAGCGGAATTTAGGAATGTAGCTGCTGATGTAGAAATTCAGTTTTGTTTAGCTACAACAGATCCAAACGGAAATGCAACTGAAGGAATCGTCAGGCGTCAGTTTGGGCCTATCCCTTCGACAACTTTTATGGAGAACAATATTAAGCCTCAGACCCAGTGGGACCCGACTCGATATTTGAATATTTGGATTATCCGCATGCCTGATCCAGCAATATTAGGATATGCTTATCTACCAATGTCAAGCATTTTGAATTCCTCCTTAGATGGTGTAGTGATATCTCATTTGAAGATTGGCAATACCAATAGCACCACAAAAGGAAGAACCTTGGTGCATGAAGTAGCTCATTATTTCGGGGTTCCGCATATGTGGGGTTCAGGTTACAATGACTGTAATGACGATGATAACATAGCAGACACGCCTAGAAGAACTATCCCTTATTATGGGCACCCTGCCTATCCACAGTTTACTTGCGGAACGAGTGATATGTTTATGAACTTCATGGATTATGTTGATGATAACTGCATGTTCATGTTTTCGGAGGGTCAAAAGGCCGTAATGCGCTCCATTGTCAATAATCAACGTATTTCCTTGCTTTCAAATAATAGTACGGAATGCAATACCACCGTAAGCACAAACCCAAGTCCAGCTGAAAACGACTTAGTACAGCTTTTCCCGAATCCATGCCATGATGATTTGACCATCACAGTTCCAGATAACCAGTTAATACAACAAATATCCATTTTTGATAATAGTGGCAAACTGATT
>CAYWOZ010000050.1:15003-18683 GCA_964458675.1 uncultured Saprospiraceae bacterium | reverse complement strand
CGCGAGAATAAAAAAAGGAGAAGAGTTAGATTTTGGGCTTATCAGAAGTATTTCACCACTTTATAAGAACTTGTATTGGAGTTGATAGAAACATTTCGCAATGTAAACACCAACTGGAAAATCTTTAATATCAAGACTCCAAATTTCAGATTGTAGCAATTCATTTTCTCTTTTATAAGAGCGTATTAGCCTTCCTGAAATATCGAAAATTGGTACTTCTAGATTTTGTAATCCAATATTGGTATTTATGTTTTTTATATTCAAGTCTCCATCAGTTGGGTTTGGGAATAAGCTAAGGCTACGACTTAAGTCTAACAAGCTGAATGCATCGCCGCATTCCATCACACTGGATAATTCATCATAATCAACCGATCGCAGTCCAGGAGCTATCTTGCCTAGCACTACTTCATTATCGATTTCTAAAAAGCTAATTGCGCAACCTACTAACTGGAATCCAGTATTGGATTGACCTAAGGCGATAATGAATTCTTTCCCATCTTCTAGACCTTGATAACTTATATCGCAAAACCCATAGCTAATGGTGATTTTAGACTGGTTGATATTTCCGTATATAACTTGATCAACTTTGACTTCTTTACCAGATGGTCCAGTATCTGTAACCTTGCCTCTTAATATCGCACTAGCATAAAGCTCACCATTGGAGGAAGTAATACTTTCGCAAAATGAATCTGGGGTGAGGCAAGAGCAAGCAAAATTGATTTGAAGGAATGCATAATACGCTATTAGAAAAGCTATAGGTTTTTTCATCAGACTTGTTTTATTCTATAACTATAAAGACGGAATTATATTTCAAAAGGTTGGGTAGCTAATTAGAAAGTAATTACTCTCATCAACTCTGAAAATTGTTTTTCCGCATTAAATAGTCTGTCTTGGTAGGCAGTAGCGCTCATTTTGAGATTGTAGACTTTGTCATCGCGAAAGGTAAGTAGGAGGGTGATGTTACCAAAAGCCTGGTCTAGCTTGCCTAGTTCATCATACTGTGGTTTGGGTTTGAGGTAATGCCTTTCGACGGTTTCTATCCAGGTGTTTTTGGTATAAGTACGCGTATCGCAAACTTGAGAGCGATACTGGTGTTCTCTTATCTTCTCTTTAAAATAGTCCAAAAGATAACGAGCTTCTTCAGTATCGTGATTGCTATCTGCTAGGTGAATAGCTACTCCCTTTGTAGAGGCGGTGTGCAGAAAGTCAATGCTTTCAGATAGCTTTCCGTCCTTGTTTTGATATATGGCGTACTGCTCAGAGATCCAATTGAGCAGCTTCTTATGCTTAGGGCCACCTTTCCAGGTGTCATATTCCTCAAGAAATTCCTCAGACCTCTTTATGATCTCATGGATAGCTGGCTGAGTTGGGCTGCTAAGTTCAGACTGATTAAAAATAGATTTGATCTTAGACCACCAACTCGGCATATAAATAATTTAGATTTTTCTTTTAAAGCTCTTTTAGTAAATCAGCAGGCTGCTTGAATCCAACGATTGATTTTTTAATATTCAAATTAGGATCAATTACCACCAAACTAGGGTAGCCTCTTACAGCCAGAAATCTAGAAAATTCGTGCGGAGAGTTTCTTCTATTTTTTGGCGTATTAGGATTGTGATTTGGGTTGCCATATTCTTTATCTCCAAACTTGATAGATTCTGAAGACTCCGCATCAAACTTTACAGCATAGTAGTTTTCATGAACTGTCTTAATCACATTAGGGTCTGAGAAAGTCATTCTGTCCATCATTTTGCAAGGTCCACACCATTGAGTATACACATCTACAATCATGTCTTTTGGCTCATGTTTATTTAAAGTTTGAGCTTCTTCTATAGTCAACCAATGTAGTTTTTCTGCTGAGGAAGGGTAGTTGACTTTTGCGGCACTACTACTGCTACTACTATCTTCACCTGAAGCACAGCCAAATAGAATAAATGAAATACAAAGAAAGAATACGTTTTTCATAAGAATAATATTTATTAATTACTTGACCATTTTAGTTTTGAGCACATCTGAAATGTGACTATGGTCATGTTTTTTAAAATGTAAACCAGCACGGACTGCTGTCCAAATAAAAAGCAATTGTCCTAAATAAAAAGTTATGGCTAATTTCTCCTCAAAGATGCTAATATTAGGGCTAATATTCAATCCTATAAAGCAATTATAGAATAATAGTAGAGCAAGAGACACACAAAAACCTACCAGAATCCCCTGATTCACCTGCTGATAGATGTTCACCCCTGCCATAAATACAAGTAAGCTCACTAATCCAAAACAAATCATCGGTACTAAATAGCTGCTCTGTGCGCCTATATTGCCACCCACAAAGCCAAAATATATACCTACTAAGCCTACAAGGAAGACGCTTAAGGCAAGTGATTTTTTTTGGTAAAAGATAGTGCTAGTAACACTAGTGATAGCCATTAATGCTCTTACATAATTGAAATAGGCGATCATCATCATAGCAATGATGATATAGTTTAGATAGCTACCTAAAACAGCTGAGCCTATACTTAGTAGGTTGGCAATAGAAAATAGACTAATACCTAGAAAGACTTTCTTTTCGAATTTGGTATCTATATCTGTATTCAGGTAAAAAAATAATAGTAAAAGCGGTAGTGCTATCCATCTGCCTATATCCGCTATCCAGGGCATAGTTTCGTTTTCCACAAATAAGGCTAAAACTATAGCGCAAATATAGATGGCTATGCAGTAAATCCCTTTGACGGAAATTGCTTGACTATTCATTTTGTAAATTAGGAAAACTATTCCTCAATATTATAGATACGTGCTTCAGCATCCGAATCTTGAATGTCGTAGATTCTTGGTTCTTTGTCCTTGGACTCATTGGTAGACATGTGTTCTAGTTTGTCTAACATGTCCACAGACTGGTCCCAGAATTCTTCGAAAGTTGGTCGAAGGACGGCGGCGATACCTTTTACTTGAGTGGGGTACTGTTCTAAATAGGGATAGGTCATGGACTGTACTTTGGTGTCATTGTCGACCAAATGCGCTTGGTCTCCAAACCAAACCAACATGCTGAGCATAAGAATTAAGACTCCTGAGAGTACTACACCTCCAACAAGCTGGTTGATAAAATTGATGCGTGCTGCTCGAAAAATACCTTCCAGGCCTCTGGCCATAGTTCGAATCAGGAACATGGTAACTATAAAGGTAATGAGAAACCCTCCTAGAAACATCAGGGGATTACTACTCTTAAATAAGGTCTCTAAAAAATTGGATGCAGCAGGCGCCAACTTGAATGCAGCTAGTAAACCAATGAAAATACTCAATACCGCAAATAAGGTATTGATGATACCCTGCGAGAATCCAAGATAAAACCCATACAACAAAACGATAGCAAAAACAACGTCTATAATCATAATAGCGATATTTGTGTACCAAATTCGATTTTCTAATCTGGTACAAAAGCAATCAAATGTGTGTGGAGGGGGATGCAAGCTGTTTTGCTTGCTGGTTTATCATTCTCAGGTGATGTAATACTAAACTCTAAAAAACAGTCTCATGTTTCAATAATCTGTTAATCGATTTATATATTACAAAAATATATAATATGTGTGAAATATAAAAATTTATCTCCTTTTTTTGGGCTAGCGCTGTGCAGGATAGCCGACGATAGTCGGGTAGTGCAGAGCACCGAGCTGACTAGCGAGTCCGGATAC
>CAYWOZ010000050.1:0-14903 GCA_964458675.1 uncultured Saprospiraceae bacterium | reverse complement strand
TGGTTTTCTTCATTACCAAATCCATGTCCTTCATCGTACTTGACCATATAAGGCACATCTACATTGCGCGCTCGCAGTGCTTCTACTATTTGATCTGATTCATCAATATTGACTCGTGGGTCATTGGCTCCCTGTACTACCAAAAGTGGAGTGCGGATCTTGTCGATATGTAGAGCGGGTGAGGCGGTGGTCATCTGCTCGCGGTCCTCCTCAGGGTGACCCACCATCTCATACATCATGATTAGATAGGGCTCCCAATATGGTGGAATCGTTTTCATAAATGTGAAGAGGTTGCTCACCCCTACATAGTCTATAGCGCAAGCGTAAAGGTCCGGCGTGAAAGTAATACCAGCCAGGGTCGCATAGCCGCCATAGCTCGCACCATAAATGGCAATGCGCTTAGGATCAGCATGGCCTTCATCTATAAGCCACTGTACACCGTCGCTGATGTCATCCTGCATAGTAGCTCCCCACTGTTTGAAACTTAGTTCCCAAAAGTGGCGACCATAACCAACACTGCCTCTAAAATTCATCTGTAGCACTCCATATCCCTGAGAAGCGAGTAGCTGAATTTCTGGATTGTAGCCCCAGTAGTCTCTTGCCCATGGTCCTCCATGTGGATTGATTACAAAGGGAATCTTCTGACCAGCTTGATGGTTTTTGGGTAAGCTTAGATAGCCATTAATCGTATGCCCGTCTCGCGATTTATATTGTACAGGTGTCATAGAAGCCATGTCATTCTCATCAATCCATGGGCTTACTTCTACTATCTTCTTCAGAGTGTTCGTAGCTTCATCATAAAAATAATATGAACCTAAAGAGCGGTCACTGTAGCTTCGTATAATGTACTTATCTTCGTCTCGATTGGCAGAGCTGATAACAACTTCATAGCCGGGTAATTTGGCTTCTAAATTTTGCTGAAGTTGTTCACGCTGTTTATCTAGAAAGTGAGTCTGTCTTTTGGATGTGAAATAGTTAACCGTCGTAGGTACTTTTCGCTTTCGAGAATAAGATATAGAAGATACGTCTACTTCGTCATGGCTAAATATTATATCACCTGTTTCCTTACCTGTGTTTAAGTCGAATTGAGTAATTACACTTTTATCTCTGTTGAGATTGGAGCTTACATAAACGATGTGCTCATTCTCAAAGTCAAAAAATAATGGGCTTACATTTTCTTTAAAATTGGTTCTAAGGATATCTTTGAATTCTTCTTGCTCAGTAGCTCGATACATTAATACTGAATTGACTCCATCTACTACTCTGGAGGCAATGCGTAATTTTCCATTGTGATCCGTCATCCAGCTACTGATGGCTTCCATTGGATTTTCGTTTTTGGCTAGCTGAGTGATTTCTCCAGTATGGATATGGATTCGGTAAGGCTCGAATAGTTGAGGGTTATTTTTATTCATTCCGATAATCATATGGTCTGGGTCATCGTGTAGACTATCGATTATATTGATACGGATATTTTCATAGGGGGTAAGTTCGACCAAGTTTTCTCCAGAAATATCAACAGCGAAAAGAGAGAAATTTTCATCTCCTCCGTTATCCTTTATATAAATTATGCGCTGGTCTCCTTTCCACATGTACCCAGAGATGTCTCGCTCGGTCTCAAATGTCAATTGCTGTGGAGAGGCTTCGCCATTAATAGGCTGTACAAAAATATTTTGCCTCCGCTCATAAGGTGCTTTGTAGGAAAAGTGTGTTCCAGAAGGAGAAATTTGGTACGCTGACTTTTCAGGTTTCCGAAAAAAGTCTTCTACTTTATACTTTCCAGTATTGGAGGCTAAATTGATAAGTTCTTCTATTTCTTCTGGCTTAGAAGGTAAGGCAGTGTTGCCTGGAAGCTGATTTGACATTTAATGTTTTGTTAAATAATTGAAAAAAATCTAGATATAAACCCTTGATTACGTCTTTCCTATGAGTAAAAAGACAAAATCAACATTAAGTTGTGATGAATTTTTAATAAAATCTAAAATTTGAAGGACAATTTGTACATTAGATACTTATTGACGTGAATTTCACGTTTTGCCCTCAAAGAAACAGCAAAGGTATTATAAATGAATGGTTCTGTAATTTTTTGAAAACCTTAAATCACAAAATAGTAGTCATCTGATTTTTAACACTTTAAGAATTCAAGAGATAAATTAAAATTTATTAATGATCAGTGATTTAACGTTTAATTACCGAACCATTGGTAATGCAATTTTATATCTTTGTGCAAATAAACCAAATAGTGAGAAAATATTTATTTAGCTACATTATTATAGTTTTCATGAGTATTCAAGGCCTTAGCGGCATGAATAGCCCATCGAATATGGCAAAAATAGACACTATCCTTCCTCCTGTGTTCCTAATAGGAGAATATGAAAATCAGTATAACGCACTTATAGAAGATTACGAGACGCTGTTATTTACAGTTTGTGATTTTGATATGGACAAAGCTTTTTCCAAGTGGCAGAGCATGCTACGAGAGATGGATAGTTTTGCTGATGCTAATGAAGTAGATCTTGATGGAGTGAAAGTGTGGTTAAATGTATTTATGGAGCCAAGTGGGCAGATTTCTCATTTGGCCTATTATTTAAAACCTATGTCCAAAAATATAGATGATGCAGTACTCAAAGCATTGTTTAAAGAGTTTATAAAAGATTATAGATTTCCATTATTATCAAAAGGTACCTATTCTCATTATGGAACAGCATCGTTTCCAGTTTTTTCTATCAAAAGTAATACTGCACCTGCGGGAAATGGACAGTTATCAACTGGCCAGAACTAGACCTTTTTCATCTTATTCATTCTTCTGTTTTTGTTTTATTATTTTTTCTTGCTCTCCACAAGAAACAGTAGACTTTACATTTAATATTCAGCAAGGTGAACAAGGATTTGCTTTACGAAAGATTCATTTTTTTGATGATGAAAACGGCATTGCAATGGGCGGTGTCAATTATCTATTTGGTGTAGCACAGTTTACTGAAGATGGAGGCGAAACTTGGACGCTAGACACAGTGAGTCAAAAAATAGTGAGAGACTTTGATGTAAAAGAGGATCGTATTTATGGTGTCGGTATAGATAATTTTATCACTAAAAAAGAGGGCTTGCTTCCTTGGCAAGAATTAGCTTCTCCCGAGCGAGGTGAATCTAATGGTTTATTAAAAACGGATTCGGGATTTATTTTAGCTGGTGGAATTGCTATTCAGTTTGGATTTGTGATTTCGCTATCCGATGATTTCGCAGAGTCCTCTAGAATAGAATTACTCGGGGAAATAAATGCCATTGAGCGAAGCTCTGATCAAGTGTTACATATGGTTGGGTTTGGATCTATCTATCGTTCTGATGATGGAGGGCAAACTTGGATAGCCAATGAGCAAGATGGAGACGATTATAGAGATGTATTTTTCATAAATGAAAATATAGGCTGGCTGGTTGGTAATGCCGGAAGCATTTTGAAAACGGAAGACTCAGGCTTGTCTTGGAACACTATCAATGAACCTACTACACTGAATAAGCTAAGAATAAATAAAATTCATTTCATGAATGAATTGGATGGCGTCTTAGTAGGAGATAGTGGTTTAGTCATGATTTCAAAAGATGGAGGAGAGAATTGGGTGGTGATTGAGGGGTTACCGGATGTCGATTATTGCAGCGTGTTTATCTCAGAAGACTTTGCATGGGTAGGCTCTGATGAAGGACATATTCTGAAAGTGTCCATATCTGAATTTTGATACTGAATTGTAAATGATACGGCATAAAAAAAGACCACTTAAGGTTAAGAATGGTTCGGAAATTTTTTGAAAACCCTAAATCACAAAATGCCTTTTATTAGCTAATTGGCACTTTACAGAAACAAGATCTAATTTTAAATTGGCTAAAAATAAGTGATTTAACGTTTAAATTACCGAACCATTGGTTAAGTGATCTTTTTGCTATTATTTGTATTTATAGGAGTGAATACGCTTATTTGTATACACTAGATTTTTTAAACTTCTTGCATAAGCAGTAGTAGAAGATGGCTCTATACTTATTTCTATTACTCTTTCCCATTTGCGCACAAACTTCTTGTATACCCTCATCCAATTTTGGAGAATCTTTCAAGCCTAATTTTTTAATCAAGTAATTTTTCTTTACGCGCTCTAATTCTTTTGGATCTCCGCAAGAAACAGAACTAGCGTCTTTGTTATAAATAGAAGGACCGCAACCTTTGGTTACTTTTTCGAATAATTTTGCATCGTACTTAATGCCAATTTTGTCCATTGATTTTTGGTACTTAGCAACTTCTTCTTGAAATCTGCTCATAGTGATAAGTTTTTAGATAGTGGTTAATAAAATTGTTTAAACAAATATATTCAAACAAAATCACATATTTATCAAAATGCCTAGAAAAAGTTAGGGTATAATTCAAGGCTATTTTTCTTCAATTTCCTGTTGAAAAGAAGGTGCATACTTTTTAGGAAAATCATCTTTGTCCAGAGGCAGAATCCATGACCAAGGTTTGGTCCATGACCACTCTTCTATTGCCAAGTCGACTTTTTTATCAGTGTATGGTTGGTATTTTCTTCCATTAAGTTTGACTAAGAAATTTGGGTAAACCGCAACGCTATCGCTCTGCCATTCATCTTTGTATTTATCACGTAAGTGGTGGGCAACAAAGAGAATCATATCGGGTTGGACTCTGAATTTTCTGTATTGTTTTGGTGTTAGTATTTCCTTTCCGTAGATCTTTTTTTCTTGCGCACCAGAAAGATTCTTAACGATATAGTGCCCTCTACCTACTTTACCACGAAGCATCATGCGCCATGAATATCTATGTCCTTCTTCGGACCATGCTACTTCTGAAGAATATAAATGATGACGTAATGGAAAAATTAATTGGATTACACAAAATAGAATGATAATGGAGCCAGTCAGTGCAGTGTATTTTGGAATATAAGTTTTCGCATTTGGCAATATTTGATTTTGAATGAAGCTCAGATATTGGGAATTCCATCTTCGAACAATATGGAGTTTATCTTGAATGAAACCTAATACTTTTCTAGGAAAGTCAACTGGAAAGAATAATGCAGTAAGACAAATAGACAACCATGGAAAAACACCTATTTGAAATACCATTGTATTGGCGATGTGAAAGGAGCAGCAAATAATAAAAGCAAATACCCTAGTCTTGCGAAAAAGCATAAAAGGTATAATGAGTAGGTCATGAGCTACACCGCCATAACTCATAAACCAGGCTACCCATTCTTGCTCAAGTAATGGTCCAATTATAAAATAGTCTTTTTTGTAAGGGAGCCAGATTCTCAATGGTAATGCTCTTAACCAATCTGCATTTAATTTTGCAATTCCTCCAAATATGTAGACTGTAGCCATTAAAAATTTGAGCAACCATATAGGCCAGTTGGGTATTCCATTGCTATATATATTAGGTTGGGTTTTGAGGTCAAGGGCAAAGGCGCGATTAGCAGGGACAAAAATCATCAAGTAGCTCAGTACACAGAAAAGGTAGCCGTGATTTAGGTAGTGACATTTTTCTAAGAAGAAAATATAGCTAAAACCTAAGGCAAAGATGGTGGCGGCTATTCTGTACCATTTTCCAAGGATAATTCCGATGGCGGCAAGCATCGTAATCCACATCACAATACTAAGCCATGGATCAGGCATAGTCTGTACCCACTCAAAACCATAATACTTGATTTGTAAATTTTGAGGATTAAAGGAGTCTTTGATAAGATGGTAATATATCCACACACCTAAGACATCTAAAAGGCCCAATATCCCAAAAGCAATCCTAAAGAAGATTAGTGGGGCGATGTCAATCTGACGGAAAAGGAATTTGAAGGGCATCTAGCAGTGTTTAGGATGACATAAAGGTACTTTGGTTAGGCCTATTTTACAATGGAGTGCCCACTTAATTTATACTCATAGTAAGTCATAAAATGCCAAATAAGAATTGAATACAGCTCCACAATACAATCATATAAGTTACAAAATGCATAATTTGTGAATTTATTTAAAATTAATGAAACAAAAAGTTGCACGTAACGGTTAGTGACTATATATTTGTAATCATAATAAGAGTAAAGTAATCGTATGAGTTACACAGCTGCAAAAAAAACAATTCAAGTGTTGGTAAGTAAGAAGGGAACCAAAGTGGTTATTGCTTCACATCTTCATCAGGCTTTGCATATCCCTATGTTTAAGTTTAATCGCAATGTTTCCAGGTGGATAAAGGATGTATATGCCTTCGAAGACGATATCAGGACGCCGAAAGAGTTTAAGGATTATGGAGAGCGTAAGTTTGAATTTGGTAAGCAGAAGGATTATTACCTTTCTCTGGAGTTGGCTCAATTGATATGTTTGCAAGCGGAAGCGGATAAGAATACCAAGCTGGCCCTGGCTAAGCATTTGGCTACAATGGAGCATTCGAACGGTACGATTCCTTTGTTTTATCAGAGACGTGCTAAGGCCTCAAAACGAATTAAGAAAAAAATTAATATTGTAGACCAGAAAAACAATGGTGTACAGCTAGGATTGTGGTAATTTTTTTAAATTTGCTACGCATCTCAGAATGCAGAAGATCATTACTAATAAGAATATTGTAATCTTTCTAACAAGCATTTAACAAGCTTTCTTACTGGAGGCATTAATGTTTGGCAGATAGAAGTCCCTACTCAATTGCTATTTCCTTAAGGGTGGCCCTATTTTCTGACGCTTGTATTTTATAATCAAGAAAGTAATAATAGATACCCATTAGTGTGATATTGGATTTTTAAGCAAATAAATTTTATGGCTCAAGTTACCTATACGGAAGATAATATACGCTCGCTCGACTGGAAAGAACACATTCGTCTTCGCCCTGGTATGTATATTGGAAAATTAGGCGATGGGTCATCACATGATGATGGTATATACATTTTGATAAAGGAAGTTATCGATAACTCTATTGATGAGTTTGTTATGGGTTATGGTAAGATTATCGATCTAGACATTAAGGATGGTATTGTAGAGATAAGAGATTATGGCCGTGGTATTCCATTAGGGAAGGTAGTAGACTGCGTTTCTAAAATCAATACAGGTGGAAAGTATGATAGCAAAGCGTTTAAAAAATCTGTCGGATTGAATGGGGTAGGAACTAAGGCTGTAAACGCTTTATCGGAATATTTCAAAGTAGAAGCATTTAGAGAGAAGAAGCAGAAGAGAGTAGAGTTTGAATTTGGTGAGATTCTCAAAGACCATAAAGTGTCCAAGACGGCAGAAGGAAACGGCACACGTATTACCTTCCAACCAGATGGGAAAATTTTTAAGAAATACAAGTTTAGACCAGAGCATGTGGAGCAACAGCTTTGGAATTATGCATACCTCAACGCGGGGTTGAAGATAAAATATAACAAAAAGACGATTACTTCGAAGAATGGTCTTTTAGATATGTTGACCAATCGGACTAATGTAGAACAAATCATTTATCCGATTATACACTTATCTGGTCCGGATATAGAAGTAGCCGTAACGCATCGTCAGCAATATGGAGAGCAGTACTATAGTTTTGTCAACGGACAGAATACGACTCAAGGTGGAACGCATTTAGCGGCTTTTAAAGAATCCTTTGCTTCTACAGTCCAGAAATTCTTTGAAGCTAATAGAAAGAAAAAGTTTGACGCTAGAGACATTCGTTCTTCTATCGTCGCTGCCATATCAATAAAAGTAGAAGAGCCCGTTTTCGAATCTCAGACTAAGACTAAATTGGGCTCTCTCAATATTGGACCAGATAGTGTATCTGTTAGAAAATTTATAAATGACTTTCTTTCTAAAAATCTAGATAATTTTTTACATAAGAATCCGAAAGTAGCAGATGCTTATGAGAAAAAGATATTGCAGTCCGAGCGAGAACGTAAAGAAATAGCTGGCATCAAAAAGCAAGCAAACCAAAGAGCTAAGAAGGCAAACTTGCATAATAAGAAACTTAGAGATTGTAGATTGCACTTTAACGACAGCACAAAAAAAACTCCAGAGGAAAAGAAGTTGGCGACCACCATTTTTATTACAGAGGGAGATTCTGCTTCAGGTTCTATTACCAAAGCGAGAGATGTTCAAACGCAAGCTGTATTTAGTTTGAGGGGAAAACCTTTGAACTGTTATAGCATGACCAAAAAGGTGGTCTATACCAATGAGGAATTTAATCTTTTGCAGCATGCTCTTAATATAGAAGACGGGCTAGATGGGTTGAGATACAACCGTGTGGTAATAGCTACAGATGCCGATGTGGATGGTATGCACATACGATTGTTGCTGTTGACATTCTTTCTGCAGTTTTTCCCAGAACTGGTAGAAAATAATCATTTATACATTTTTGAAACACCACTGTTTAGAGTGCGTGATAAAAAGCAAACTTTTTACTGCTACAGTGAAGCAGAAAAGCAAGAAGCAATTAAGAACTTAAGAGGCAAGCCTGAGATCACCAGATTTAAGGGATTAGGAGAAATTTCTCCTTCAGAATTTGGTGCATTTATAGACGAAAATATAAAATTGGAACCTGTTCTATTAAGTAAGGACATGGATATAGAGAAGTTGTTAATGTATTATATGGGGAAAAATACACCAGAGCGTCAGAAATTCATCATTGAAAATTTGAAGATTGAGGTAGATGAAGTTTCTAATGCACAAACGAAAGACAAGAAAAAGAGTGCTGTCCAAGAAGAAGAGGCAGTACTAGCAAGATAATATTTGCATTTAATTTTATTCGAGGAGATAAGGCTTTTTGCTTTGTCTCCTTTTTTATGAATGCATGATATAGGCCAAATTTCTTTATTACCTGACTTTTTGTCTATAAATATGGGATCTAATTCTAAAAAGTAGACAATTATGGTAGGTAAATAGGCTATATTTAGCGTGGTACACAATTAGCAGCCCTATACGGCAGTACGTTAAGTATGATTTTAGACGTCAAATTGGCGTTTATTGCTTTAATTGACTTGTAGAGGCCTTATTTTTGAGAAACTTCTACATACAATCAGAATATGATCAATCGTTTTATTGGTCATCTTACAGTAGAGTAAGTTCGCTTGCTTAAAAAAGAACGAAGAGAAAATATGTTTGAACAATTCTTTTATCCTCAGAAAATAGATTCAGATTCGGATTTTATGCCCATGATATCTATAGATGAAGAGGAGGAACCAAATGAAACTGAAGTATATGCCGATGAATTACCAGTTCTCGCGCTTAAAAACACAGTCTTATTTCCTAGTATAATTATTCCGATTACAGTTGGAAGAGATAAATCCATTAAGGCAATCAATGAGGCCTACGATACAGGTCGTATGATTGCAGTGCTTTCTCAAAAAGATAGCAAGGTAGAAACGCCTAAAACGGATGATCTGTATCAAAAAGGCACCATAGCAAGAATTGTAAAATTGCTAAGAATGCCTGATGGCACTATAACTGCTATTCTTCAAGGAAGAACTAGGTTTGAGCTTTTAAACATGCTCGAAGAACATCCAATACTAAGAGGTCAAATTTCTGTATTGCAAAATACTGAAGTAAAAGATACGCTCCGTTTTCAAGCCTTAGTAGAATCCATTAAGGATCTTGCTAAGCAGATTATAGAATTGTCACCAAACATCCCTTCAGAAGCAGTAGGTATGTTGAGTAATATCAAGAGCGATAATTTCTTACTCAATTTTATTGCCTCAAACCTTGCAGCAGAGACTAAGATTAAGCAAAACGTTTTGGAGATTAACGATCTCAACAAAAAGGCCGAATACATATTGGAGCTAATGGATAATGAACTCCAATTGCTTGAACTAAAAGATCAAATCGAAAGTAAGGTCCGCACGGATATAGAAAAACAACAAAGGGATTTCTTCCTAAATCAGCAATTGAAAACAATACAAGAGGAGCTAGGACAAAACCCAAATGGGCAAGAACTGGCTGAACTTAAAGCAAGAGCAGAAGAGAAGAAATGGCCAGATGCGGTAAAGGAAGCTTTTGAAAAGCAAATCACAAAAGCAGCTAGAATAAATCCACAAGTAGCAGAGTACTCTGTGATACTAAATTATTTAGATTTACTCTTAGAGCTGCCTTGGCTAGAATATACCGAAGACAACTTTGACCTGCAAAATGTCAAGAAAGTTTTAGATAAAGACCATTGTGGATTAGAAAAAGTGAAAGAGAGAATACTTGAGCACTTGGCAGTTTTGAAGTTGAAGGGAGATATGAAGGCGCCCATCATTTGTTTGGTAGGTCCTCCGGGTGTAGGTAAAACTTCTCTAGGAAAGTCCATCGCCAATGCATTAAAACGAAAGTTTATCAGAATGTCATTAGGAGGACTTCATGATGAATCTGAAATCAGAGGCCACAGAAAGACCTATATCGGTGCTATGCCAGGTCGTATAGTCCAGTCCATAAAAAAGGTAAAATCTTCTAATCCGGTTTTTATCTTAGATGAAATCGATAAAGTAGGGAAGGACTTTAGAGGAGATCCATCCTCTGCTTTATTGGAGGTCTTAGATCCTGAGCAAAACGGTACTTTCCAAGATAACTATCTTGATTTGGAGTATGACTTGTCTAAGGTGATGTTTATTGCCACTGCGAATAGTCTCAATACAATACAACCAGCGCTAAGAGATAGAATGGAAATCATCCAAGTGCATGGTTACTCACAAGAAGAAAAGTTAGAGATTGCTAAGAAGCATTTGATCCCAAAACAAAGGACTGCACATGGCCTCAAGACTAAGGATGTCAAGCTAAAAGATACGGCTATCAAGACCATGATTATGAACTATACTAGGGAGTCTGGTGTGCGTTCATTAGATAGAGCAGTAGCTTCTGTCATGCGGCAAATTGCTAAAAAGGTGGCCATGGAAGAAAGCTATGAAGTCAATCTAGATGGAGAAGCGGTGAGTAAGATACTTGGGGTGAAGAAGTATGGAAATGACAAATACAATGTATCCAAAACGCCAGGGGTAGCAGTAGGTTTAGCATGGACGAGTGTAGGAGGTGACATTTTGTTTATAGAAGCCATCATGAGTGAAGGCAAAGGAAAGCTGACTTTGACAGGAAATTTAGGAGATGTAATGAAGGAGTCGGCGACTACGGCACTTAGTTACCTAAAAGCCAATGCAAAAACTTTAGGTATTGATGGGTCGTTGTTTAAGGAACGGGATATTCATATCCACGTGCCAGAAGGTGCAATCCCGAAGGATGGTCCTTCTGCAGGAATCACTATGATTAGCGCTTTAGCCTCTGCCTTAACGGGTAAACCAGTAAAACCTTATCTAGCTATGACTGGTGAAATCACGTTAAGAGGAAAAGTGCTTCCTGTAGGGGGCATCAAAGAAAAAATACTAGCTAGCAAGAGAGCAGGCATAAAGCAAGTCATATTGTGCAAAGAAAATGAGAAACATATAGATGAGATAAAGTCTATATATACGAAAGGCTTACAATTTCATTACGTCGAAGATATGCGTGATGTACTGAAAATCGCCATCGGAGAATAAGATAAACGATTTCTAATCAAATGCAAAATCGAACCAACCATGAGCTTGTTTGTTAGTACTTTAGAAATAGATTAATAATTGAACTATGTATAGGTTATTTTTATTTAGCTGTATTCTGATTTTCGGTAGCACTTTTCTCCAAGCGCAAGAGGAGAAATTGGACTCTACCTTAGTTCAGTTCTCTGGTATGGTACTGGATGGCAGCGATGATAACCTTTTTCCAATCCCTTTTGCGAATATCCTGATACGAGATGAAGCTCGTGGTACCTTTTCTGATTTCAATGGATTTTTCTCCGTTGTTGCGAAGAAGGGTTCGAAGATTACTTTCTCGGCAGTAGGATATCGTGATGTAGACTTTATGATTCCAGATACATTGGAGGATAATAGATATTCTGTGGTGCAGCTGATGAGTCAGGATACCATCAACCTGCCAGAGACGGTCGTATTTCCATGGCCAAGTAGAGATCATTTCAAATTGGAATTCCTAGCCATGGATGTGACAAGCGAACTCCAGGAAAAAGCAATAGAAAATATAGCGGAAAGAAGTCTTAGAAGGCTAAGAGAAATAGTGCCTGCAGATGGTAACGAAAATGCAGATTACTATCTCAGACAGGAGGCACAGTCTTACTACTACCTAGGACAAACACCGCCCATGAATATCTTTAGTCCAGTCGCCTGGGGTAAATTCTTCGAATCATGGAAGAACGGAGATTTCAAAAAGAAAGACGACGATAAGTAAGTTTTCAATATATTTTTGGGTGTGCCTCTTATCTTTGTCCATGAAAAATGGACAAAGATAAGAGTCGCGTCATTCAGGGGTCCACTTCGTTTCCGTCCCGCTCAACACGCCTATCCAACGCATTGCGTGACTGCTTCCAGTACCATTTATGGTTTAAGATACTGCATAGAATTTTGAGAAGAATTTTTCAATATCAAGGCATAAAAACGCAATGATAGCCTTAGCTATCGTGAGTATTTTTAACGCAGAGATTGGACAATTATTCCAAAATAATATGTGGTGTTCTAAAACATAAATGGTACAAGCGCGCACCCTTACTACCGCTCACACGAAAATGGACAGTTTGAATATTTGAGAGATTAGTATTTTACACCTCATAGCTCATACCTCAAGCAAATCACTTCTTGCCTCGGCAGGTTTGCCTCGGTTCTCTTCTTATTTTGATCCACTGGATCAAAATTGCTTTGCACCAGTCGGTCACATGAGGGATAGATAGGGCGCTGATACCTTCATCAGCGGTGCGCAGCACGGGCACCCCGCAATAGTCCGACCCATAATCGACACCATTTTCGGTGGAGAGAATGGGGCATGCCCAAAGCAAAGCCTCCCAATTACATCAGTTTAAAGTCAATTTAACCTTCTAAATAGGCGATAGTATGGTCTTAAGGTATTTATAACTATATATAAGCTTGTTTTTACTTAAATTTGGCGACTTAAATTAGCAATGATATAGATGAAAGTATGTGAGTATTTTGAGAAGGCGAAGGATCAAACATTGGTTTCGTTCGAAGTATTGCCTCCACTGAAGGGGGGAGGGATGAAAGCTATATTTGATACCCTTGATCCCCTGATGGAATTCAAGCCACCTTTTGTAGATGTTACTTATCATAGAGAAGAGTTTATCTATAACAAAAGAGCGAGTGGATACTATGAGAAGACGGCTATTCGAAAGCGTCCTGGGACGGTAGGGATTTGTGCATCCATTATGCATAGATATGGAGTAGATGCAGTACCGCATCTGATATGTGGAGGCTTTACCAAAGAAGAAACGGAAAACGTACTGATTGACCTCAACTTCTTGAATATCCAAAATGTACTTTGCTTAAGAGGAGATGCGCGCAAATTCGAAACTAAATTTGTACCTCAAGAAGGGGGACATAATTATGCTTTGGATTTAGTAGGGCAGGTACAGGGAATGAATCAAGGGCTTTATCTGGACACCAATATTAAAGATGGTGAAAAGACGGACTTTTGTATCGGGGTAGCGGGATACCCAGAGAAGCATTACGAATCTCCAAATATGGATTTGGATTTAGGATTCACTAAGAAAAAAATAGCGGCAGGTGCAAATTACATTGTGACACAAATGTTTTTTGATAATAAAAAATATTTTGAATATGTGGACTTGTGTCGTAAGAATGGAATAGACGTACCTATCGTACCAGGATTAAAGCCCCTAACCAAACTGTATCAACTCAATTCTATACCAAGGATGTTTTATATCAATCTTCCTCATGATTTAGTCGATGCAGTTACTAAAGCAAAGACCAAAGAAGCCATCAAGGAAGTAGGAATCGAATGGTGCATTCAACAATCGAAAGAACTCAAAGCAGCAGGGGTGCCTTGCTTGCACTACTATACAATGGGGGATGCAGCTACTATCAAAAGAATTGTAGAGGCGGTGTACTAAAAAATATCTATCATGCGAAGAATTCTACTTATCCTATTATCTCTTGCCTGCTTTGTTTTGGGACTAACAGCGCAGACTATCAATCCTGATGATTTTTTTCCGAATGAATTGGGAGATCATTTCATGCCTCATCATACTATAGTCAGCTATTTTGAAGCAGTTGCTGAGAAAAGTAATCAGGCTCAATTTTTTAAGTATGGAGAAACCAATGAAGGGCGAGACTTAGTCTATATGGTATTGTCTTCTCCTGAAAATATGAATAATATAGAGGCTATCCGAAAAGGTAATCTAGATATATCTACAGGTGATAATAAGAGTGTAGAATCCTCTAATGCGGTGGTATGGTTAAGTTTTGGCGTGCATGGAAATGAAGCGGGCGCTACGAATAGTGCCATAGCTACTTTGTATGAACTCACGGATCCTTCGAATAAAGAAACACAATCTTGGTTGAAAAACACAGTGGTAATTATCGATCCTTGTCTAAATCCAGATGGCTATGATAGATACGTGCAATGGAATAGGGGCGTAGGAAATAGAACGCCAAATCCACATATAGAGACTAGAGAGCATCACGAACCTTGGCCGAGTGGTAGAGTAAATCATTATCAGTTTGACCTCAATAGAGATTGGGCGTGGGCTACGCAGGTAGAAACTCAGCAGAGATTAAAGATATACAATCAGTGGTTGCCTCACATCCATGTAGATGTGCATGAGCAAGGGCACAATGATCATTATTATTTTGCACCAGCGGCGCAGCCTTTTCATAAGTACATCACAAAATGGCAGGGAGAATTTCAGACAGAAATAGGAAAGAACCACACCAAGTATTTTGACGAAGAAGGTTGGTTGTATTTTACAAGAGAGGTGTTTGATTTGCTCTATCCAAGTTATGGAGATACCTATCCAACGTTTAGAGGGGCAGTAGGCATGACATACGAACAAGCGGGTCATGGAATATCTGGTCGTGCGATCTTATTAAATAATGGAG
>CAYWOZ010000049.1:3378-19037 GCA_964458675.1 uncultured Saprospiraceae bacterium | reverse complement strand
AATGGTGAATACGGATTGCAAAAGTTTGTGAAGAAATAGAATGCATAAAGGGATAAGGGATTGGAGTCTAAAAACTCCAATTCTTTTGATAGGCATTTATCACATCTACATAAAATCCAATCCCAGTATTGGGGGCTTTAAAGCTGGAGTTGGCTACGGTGCCATAGACGGCGATTCTTAATCGTTGACGAGCGCTTATTTTGAAAGTTCTTTCTATGCCTGCGAATAATTCCTCGTGTCTTATATTGCCATCTTGGACCCATAAGAAACCACCACCCGCAACAGTTTTGATTCTCAGTTTTTTGATCAGTGGAATATTGTTGATCAGCGCTCCATTAAAGTGATGAATATAGTGTACTTCAAAATATGCATTTGTAGTAGTTAGCGTAGAGTCTAGGTCTAAACGATTGAAGTCAAAAGTGGGATCTTCCACCCAAAAAGGATTGGACTCATTAAATCTTTTTAGATCTACAATTCGAACATCATTGGTATTGATAAATTTACCCACTTTGGCATTGTAATTTGAGGTACCTAGAGTACCTAGAGTGATTCTGTGGTCTATCTGAAACTCTAGCCGATCGTAATCAATATCACTACTTAAAACATTATTCCAGCCTTTGATATGCGTTAGGCGAAAAGTAGGATATTTGCTGCCTAGTACAACTTTACGATTTGGCTCCGTCATATATCGCTGCTCTGGGGTATAGCTGATTACGGTGGAGGTGATAAGTGCTCTATAAGGGTCGAAATCTACAGAGCCAGGATCGTTTTCTATGATTCCCGAAAGGATGGTGTTTGTGTTGAATCTGAGTGCAGATTGTCTGTCATTGTATTGCGCACTTGTACTTAAATAAAAACCATTGAATACTTCAAATCGATGAGAGAATGAAACTCCATTATTTAGATAATAATTAGAGTTCTGCAACTGATTGAATATGGCGTCATTGAAGTTTAGTGATTCAAAATTGCGAGAAAGCCCAAAACTGAAAGTGGCTATCTTGCGTGGATTGTATCTCATTGAAAAGTAGTAAGATCCTTGCAAATCCTTATTCCTTAGGCCTATATCGGCGCTGATATTAGTACTTATCCATCTTGCATCTTCAAATCTTTTGAAATATCTCAAACTGGGTCCTAATCGGAATCCACCTACTATATCGAAGCCTATCAAATCCAGTAATGAAGGAAAGCTAAACCATTGTTTTTTATGATGATTTCTTATTCCAATTCCTTCATAAGCTACTTCCACTATGTTGACCTTATTAAATTGTACATCTAGAGAATCGAGGTACACATCACTTGTTATCCAAGCTTGTACACTGTCTTGATAGGCAACTAAGTCTTCTTGTTTCTCAGTCAAGGGCTCTGCTCTTGTGGATTCCCAATAGATGCTGTCTCGTTCCAGAGCTTCTTGGGTCAATACAGACAATTCATTTCCAAAAAACTTAGGGGCGTATTCCACATCTTTCTTAAAGTCGTCTATCGTTATCAATGTATTCCCTACAAAATTTTGTCTTCTTCCTACCTTGGTTTCATAGTCAAACTCTTGCCTGTCTATAATCCAAATTCCATCTTTCTCGGTATAGCTCTGTTTAATGCGGAATTCATCATAAAACTTCGAAGCACTTTTATATAGCTTCAAATCTAGGCTGCGGATATTCCAAAGCCCTTCGTTGATATACATAATCCCGGAGACGGTAGCGTTTCCTTTTTTTCTAGGGGTGACTTTTATTTTATACACCAATTGACCGTCTTCCTCTAGCGTCGTTTCCAGTAGTTTGTATTTGTAGGAAAGAATAGACGTGTTGCTTATGGGAGAAATAACAGGAATATCTGAGACGTCCTTTAGCTTGACTAAGTTTTTGTAAAACGAAAAATTAATATCTGAAAGGGTAGGAATGAAAAGGGAAGCCTTTCTTCCATAAACCGAAAAGGCATTTCTAATTTCCTTATACTTATTGGGTGCTTGATGGTGCAAGGTGAGTTGCATCTCTACCATATTGATTCTATTCATCTCTTGGTCAAGTTCTCGCTGCTTTTTTTCAAAAGGGTCAACAGGAGCCTCATCAGGATTAGTATTGCGATCTTCGTCTATTTCACTTTCTTTCTTTTTCTTTTTTTCAATGACATCTTGCTTCTCATAACTCCGCAGATATATTTCACTTGTAGAGCTGGCTACGGGGTGGATATACTTGTGTTTATTCTCAATTACTTTTTTGATGATACCAAAAGCTGGATCTCTTTTCTTCGCTTTTACGATGATCTCATTCATTTGTACAGAAGAAGTCTTCAAGATTGCTCTTATTGGATAGTCTGTGGGCTCGGTCATCAGTATCCCTATTTTTTGAGATTCGTAACCTAAGGCCGACACGACTAAGTTGTACTCATTAGCAGCACGAATACTTAGAAAGAACTTGCCTTCAAAATCACATGATGTACCAGATGATAATTCAGTAATAAAAATGTTGGCATAGGGAATGGGTTCTCCATTTTCATCGGTGACTGTTCCTGAGATGCTTTGTGCTTGCACAACAGAGCTGCATAGTGCCAGATTAATAAATAAGATAAGGTAGAGAAGATGCCGCATTAGTTAGTAGAAGTAGGTTTTGAATATTGCTTTGTGTTTTTTGCTTCAGCTAAAGATAAGAACTTAAAAATTTGAATAATATTTTAAGTGCGCCAAATATAATTCGTTTTTTCTACCCGTGTTGTCGATAGAGAAGTAGTGAAAAGCAAAAGAAACAAATATTACACTTTGAATATGTTTTGAAGCCAAATTTATTAAAGAGTTTTATAGTAAAATCCATTTTTTATGTTCTGTTCACTTGTTAATACACCAATGCAACGCAGACGTTCATTATGAAGTGAACTAGTTTTTGAATTTGAATAAAAATGAATTTGGTTTGATAGTTTGAATGACCGAAACTTAAGTTATTTAAAATAATCGCGTAGCACCGCAGGTGTGAAGCGAGTCAAACGGAGTGCGTTAGAGACTAGGGGCTGAAGTGGTACCGCTTTTATCAGCGGTAGGAACGGGAAGACCCGACACCATGTAGCATAGCTCTTTTTCTGAGCTGTGCTGCATAGGTGGAGTCCCCACATAATTTAAAAATGCTTGCTGAGGTATATGGAGATGGCTCTCAGAAAAATGTAGATATAATAGTGCAGTTCTAAAAACTCCAATCCTTGGCCCAGGTATCTATCACATCAATGTAGAATCTAAAGCCTGAGTCGGCAGTTCTAAAGCTAGAGTTGCCTACCACTCCGTAGATACCTACACGTAGTCTTCTTCTAGCCCCTAGCTTGAAGGTTCGTTCGATGCCAGCAAATACTTCTTCGTGTCGAATGTTTGTATTTTGCACCCAAAGAAATCCACCACCAGCGACCGCTTGTATTCTGAGTTTCTTGATTAAGGGTATATTGTTCACTAGGGCGCCATTGAAGTGATGCACATAGTGCGCTTCAAAATACGCATTGGTCGTAGTGACTAAAGTATCCAGTAGATTAAAGTTAGATAAAGGATCTGCTACCCATATTCTATTAGACTGATTGAATCGTTTCAGGTCGATAAACCTTACATCATTGGTGTTTATGAATTTTCCTGCTTTAGCAATGTACTTAGAAGTGCCAAATACACCTAGTGTGAGGTCTTGTTCTATTTGGAACTCAAGTAAGTCAAAATCGATTTCGCTTTTTAGTAAGTTGTTCCATCCTTTCTCATGCTTCAGGCCGAAAGTAGGATACTTGCTGCCTAGAACGACCTTTCGGGTCGGCTCTGTAATGAATCGCTGCTGTGGCGTAAAGTTTATTTCTGTCGTTGTTATCAATGCTACAAATGGGTCAAATTCTTCTGATGGAATATCCGTTACAATATCATTGATAAAGGTTGACGTGTTGAACCTGTTGGCAGAACTCCTGTTGTTATAACGAGCATTTGTTCTCAGATAGAGTCCATTCAGAATTTCAAATCTATGCTGCACTTCAAATAAGTCATTTAGAAAATAATTTGAAGAACGAAGTTGATTAACTAATGCGTCATTAAAATTCAAAGACTCAAAATCTCTCGATATCTTAAATCTAAAGTCAGCTATCTTATGCGGATTATAACGCATCCACCAAGAATACTCTCCTTGTATATCTTTATTCTGAAGCCCAATAGTGGCACGAGCAGTAGTCTTAATCATCTTACCATTATCGAATCTTCTAAAATATTCCACATAAGGACCGATTCTAAATCCACCTACTACTTTGAAATCAATCAATGATGGGAGAGGTCCTATCCACAGAGAACTCTTTTTGCGATGGTTTCTAAATCCTACACCATCCCAAGCTAAATCTAGTAATTCCACCTTATTGAAGTCTGCCTCAATAGAGTCAAGATATACATCACTCGTTATCCATGCCTGCACACTGTCTTGATAAGCGACGAGTTCCGCCTGCTTTTTAGACAAGGGCTCCGCACGATTCGTACTCCAGTAAGTACTGTCTCTTTCGAGTGCTTCCTTGGTCAATACAGATATTTCGTTGCCGAAGAATTTGTCATCATACTCTACGTCTTTTTTGAAATCACCAATTGTGATTAAGGTAGTGCCTTCAAAATTCTTTCGTTTGCTTACTTTTGTTTCATAGTCAAACTCTTGCCTGTCTATAATCCAAACCTCATCTATCTTTTTATAGCTTTGTTTGATACGGAATTGATCATAAGACCTTGATGCCCCTTTGTAGATCTTTAGGTCTAGACTACGGATATTCCATAGCCCTTCATTGATATAGATAAAACCAGATACGGTCGCATTCCCTTTTTTTCTTGGGATAACTTTTATTTTGTAGACCAACTGCCCATCATCTGCTACTGTAGCTTCTATTAGTTTGTATTTATAAGATAAAATGGCAGTATTGCTAATGGGGGAGATGATAGGTACATCTGCTATGCCTTTTAGTTTTACCAAGTTTTTGTAAAATGAAAAGTTTACGTCAGACAGTGTAGGAACGTATAGAGACTCTTTATTTCCATATACTGAATATGCATTTCTTATTTCTTTATAGTCATTTGGTTTTTGATGGTGCATAGTGAGTTGCATTTCTACCATGTTAACCTTGTTCATCTCATCGTCTAGTTCGCGTTGCATCTCTGCAAACGGATCTATAGGAGAGCCGTCGTCATTGACTATTTTTTCTTCCTCGACTACATTTTCCTTCTTTTTCTTTTTGGTGATATTGCGCTTTTCGAAACTACGTAGATAGATTTCGCTTGTAGAGCTTACGACGGGATATTTATATTTATCTTTAGCTTCTATAGCTTTCCGAATGATTCCAAAGGCGCGATCTTTTTTCTCCGCCTTCACTATGATTTCCTCCATTTGCACAGAAGAAGTTTGTAACACAGCATATACTTTAAAATCTATGGGCTCACGTAGGATAGCGCTTATATTTTTTGATTCATATCCAATGGCGGAGACAACTAGACTATATTCTCCAGATGACACCAGAGACAAAAAGAAATTACCCTCAAAATCTGTAGAGGTTCCGGACCCCAATTCCTTGATATAGATATTGGCATATGGCACAGGCTCTCCATTCTCATCTGTTACTGTACCAGACAAGCTCTGCCCATGCAACTGACTAGCGCACAGGACGATAAAGAAGAGTAAAAAGCCTTTAAAGTATAGTTTCAACCTTGTAGTGTGATTTTAATTAAATAGCCTATCGAAGTCCTTATATAACTTCTATATATAAGACGACAGATTATCGCTTTTGATGCTACAAAATACCGACTTTAACCTTGTCTTAAGTGTTTTGCACTATCTATTGTCCTTTTTAATACTTTTCGACATTTATCGTCACAAAATGATGCCAGAAAGCCTTGGTTTTCAATCTAATCTATGGATGATAGGTGTTGTCAAAATTATTTTTTGGGAGTGCCGCCTTAGCCATAGCTCTTATCCACGCGACAGGCGACCGGGCTGTCCATCACTCCGTTTTCACTGCGGTCCTGCGCCTGCCTATTGGCGAGGCTTGGACTGCCACTTGAACGTGGCATGATTCCCATCCCTCACTCAAAAACAGTCTTGAGTTTGGTCTCGAAAATTGAACTAAAAAATCTCGGCACTCACACTCGCACTCAAACTGATTATAGAGTTTGACCCAGAGAATTGAGTTTAGAAAGGTAAAGGCAATTGCCATTTTTTATCGTAATTTTATACCATGGAATTCAAAATACAATACTTCAGATCTATTACTTTTCTTGTAGCATGTGTAATGCTTGTTATAAGCTGTGCAGGAGACCCTAGCACCTCCAATGAAAGTACTAATACAGAATCCGTCTACACTAGGAGCATTCCCCCTAATGACTTTATGAAAGCATATGAAGCTAATCCTGGCGCAATAATGATAGACGTACGGACCAAAAAGGAATACCAAGCGGGTAGAGTGGTGCCTAATGCCATCAATGTGGATTACCATGGAGACAATTTCATAACAGATATCTTAGAGTATGATAGAACAGAACCTATTTTCATCTATTGCTTCAGTGGTGGTAGGTCATCAAAAGCGGCTTTTAAAATGCGTCAAGTAGGCTTTGACCGCATCTATGAGTTAAAAGGTGGCTATCAACAATGGGAAAAGGAGAATAAAAAGTAGGGCTTCTCTTTCATTTTTTAATTCATAATTTATCATTCACCCCAACATAGCAAAAGCTGCATTGGGCAGGCATTCATAATTATTTGTAGGCGCATAGTCGACGATAGGAGACTATTCCAGCCTGCAAAGAGGTTGATTAAACATTCTTTTTAAATTCCTGTTATGATTACTTCAAAAGAAGAAAGATGTCAAAGAAAGTAGTCGTAATAGGATCTGGGTTTTCGGGCCTATCTGCTGCATGCTTTTTAGCACAGCAAGGCTACGACGTGACGGTCCTAGAAAAGAACGATAGTATCGGGGGCAGAGCGCGAAAGTTCTCTGTAGATGGATTTACCTTTGATATGGGGCCTAGCTGGTATTGGATGCCTGAGGTGTTCGAAAATTTCTTCAAGTCCTTTGGAAAGAATGTGAGCGATTACTATGAATTAGTGCGTTTAGATCCTTCCTACAAAATATATTTTTCGGAATCAGATATTATGGATGTTCCTGCTAAGCAACAGGATCTTTATGATATGTTTGAGAAGTATGAGGAAGGCTCGTCTAAGAAGTTGGATACCTTTCTGAATGAAGCAGCCTATAAATATAAAGTAGGTATGGAAGAATTTGTCTACAAGCCAGGCCACAATTTGATGGAGTTTGCCGATACTAGAGTACTATCTAGCCTTTTTAAGCTTCAGATGTTTTCTTCGATCTCAAAGACTATTCGTGGCAATTTTAAGAACGATAAGCTTTGTCAGTTGCTTGAGTTTCCAGTATTGTTTTTAGGAGCTACTCCTGAGAACACTCCTGCTCTTTATAGCCTCATGAACTATGCGGATATGAAGTTGGGTACCTGGTATCCTAAAGGCGGGATGCATAAGATTATAGAGGGCTTTGCTAGCCTTGCACTTGAACTAGGCGTGAAGATTAAGCTGAATGAAAAGGTGGAAGAGATCATCATTCCGAATGGACAGGCAAAAAAAGTACGAACTACAAATAATGAATTCGAGTGTGAAGTGCTCGTAGGTGGTGCGGACTATCATCATATAGAGCAGCAATTGCTAGGTAAGAGCCATAGAATGTATTCTGCTGACTATTGGGATAAGAGAGTGATGGCGCCTTCGTCCTTGTTGTTTTATTTAGGAGTGAATAAAAAATTGAAAAACCTAGATCACCACAATTTGTTTTTTGACACAGACTTTGAGAAGCACGCAGAAGAGATATATACCAATCCTACATGGCCTAGCGATCCACTTTTTTATGTCTGCGCTCCGTCATTAACCGATAGCACTGTTGCTCCCGAGGGTATGGAAAATCTGTTTGTTTTAATACCTTTAGCACCGAACATAGAGGATACAGAGGAGAATAGGGAGCGATACTATCATATAGTGATGGATCGATTGGAAAAGAATACAGGTCAGAGCATAAAAGACGCAGTGGTATTTAAGCGTTCTTTTGCACATAAAGATTTTATACAAGATTATAATTCATTCAAAGGTAACGCCTATGGCTTGGCGAATACGCTGCTACAAACGGCATTTTTAAAACCAAAGATGCGAAGTAAAAAGGTACCTAACTTATTTTACACTGGACAGCTTACTACCCCAGGGCCTGGTGTCCCACCATCCATTATCTCTGGTGAAGTAGTAGCAAAAGAAGTAAGCAAGTATTACTAAAAAACAAAAGTTATGGAAAATGCAAACACGCTTTATTCAAAAAGCTGCTATGAGTGCAGTAAGATTGTAACCAATAGATATAGTACTTCCTTTTCAATGGGTATCAGACTATTTGAAAAGAAACTGCGTTTGCCTGTTTGTGCAATATATGGTTTCGTGCGTTTTGCAGATGAAATCGTAGATACTTTTCATGACTATGATAAGGCGGAACTCTTAAATACTTTCAGACAAGATACATACAAGGCATTAGAAGATAAGATTAGTTTGAATCCAATATTGCATGCTTTCCAACAAGTAGTACATAGATACAACATTGAGATAGAGTTGATAGATGCTTTTTTAGATAGTATGGCAATGGACTTAGATGACTATGAGTATACGACCGATTTGTATAAGAAATACATTTACGGTAGTGCAGAAGTAGTGGGTCTAATGTGTCTTCGAGTATTCTGTGATGGTAAAGAAGACCAATATCAATCACTAAAGGCCAGCGCTTCTAGTCTTGGTGCAGCCTTCCAAAAAGTGAACTTCCTTAGAGACATCAAAAGCGACTATGAACAACGCGGAAGAGTTTACTTTCCTAATGTAGACTATAATACTTTTTCAGAGGAGGATAAACAGGCTATAGAAGCTGATATTAAAGCAGACTTTGATCATGCTTATGAGGGTATCATAAAGCTGCCTGCTGGTGCGAGATTAGGAGTTTATTTAGCGTATATGTACTATAAAAACTTGACTAATAAAATATCTAGAGAATCTGCGGCCAAGTTGTCTGATAAGCGTATCAGAGTGAGTGATGGTAAAAAGATAATGTTGCTTTTCAAGTCTTCCATCAAGCACCAGCTTAATCTACTCTAAGCACTCGTATGAATTCAGCAGATTTTTCTATGAAAAGATACTATGCCTTATCGGCCATAATATTAATCTTCATGTTATTTGTTGTTCATACGTATCTATATATGCCAGCTATACTCATGTTGGAAACTCAAGTCAATAGTCCTTTTCAGCTACCTATAGCGGAAACCAACTATCTTTATTTAATTCTTCATGCCTTTATAATGTTGCCTATCCTAGGTTTGAGCTTTGATAGTAGAGTTGTTTTTTACAAAAAATGGAAATTCCTTTTTCCGGCTATACTTGTTGTTGGGATTCTTTTTATTCTTTGGGATTTTATCTATACCAATGTAGGGGTTTGGGGTTTTTCGCATGACTACACATTGAATACTCGAGTTTTGCATCTTCCTGTAGAAGAGTGGATGTTCTTCCTTTCGGCCCCGTTCGCCTGTATATTTATTTATGAATGTTTGCGTTATTATTTTCCAAAGGATATTTTTAGTGCTGCGGATAAGTTGATCAGTTTAGGTCTTGCGGGTTTGTTTCTTATAGTAGGTATTTTATCATGGGGTAAGTTATATACTGCTTTCACATGTATAGCTACCTCTATCTTGATGGGGGCTCATTTTTATACTTTCGAAAATACCTTCCGAACATTTTTCTACAAAACACAATTGGTTTCCTTCTTGCCATTCATCCTTATCAATGGAGTGTTGACGGGAAGTATTACAGAGAGCCCCATCGTGCAATATCATCCTGAAGAGATGCTGGGTATCCGCTTTATAACTATCCCCATAGAGGATTTTGTATATTGCTTTATGATGCTTTTCTCTGTGGTGACTGTTTATGAGTATTTGATGGCCCGAAAAGCGGTAGTTCAAAAATAAGCTATATGTACATTCCTCATCATTTCAAGAATGAAAATTTAGAAGAAATCAAGTCATTCATTAAGGAGAATAGCTTTGGGATATTGCTAAACAACAATCTTGAAGGGCGAATTCTAGGCGCACATATTCCGCTCGAATTGGAGCCAGATATGAATGGAGAAGAAGTGATTTATGGTCATGTCTCTAAAGCAAACCCACTTTGGTCTACCTTTTCTAGCAATACTGAGGTATTGGCAATCTTTAATGGTCCACAAGCATACATTTCATCCTCTTGGTACAATCATGACAATGTTTCGACCTGGAACTATATTGCTGTCCATATGTATGGAATGTTAAAAGTAATTGATAAGGAAGAGCTTGCTTTTTCTCTGAGAAAGCTGGTAGATAAGAATGAGACTAATATGGAAGAGCCTGAATACTTTGATAAGCTTTCTGCATCCACCTTGAAGCAGATGGATGGAATAGTGGGATTCAAAATAGAAATAAAGGAAATTCAAGCGGCCTTCAAGCTATCTCAGAATAGGAATGACGAAGACCATCAGAATATAATTAAGAAATTAGAAAACTCTAAAAAATATGATGATCAAGAAGTAGCGAAGAGGATGAACAAGTAAAATGGTCAATAGTTCGTAAACAGCTTGTTCTGGGTGAAAATGGCTCAATATGATAGGCCTAAAAAAGAACAGGGCGTGAACAAATAAATGCCCAACACCCTGTATAACCCCAAAAAACCAAATGAAAACAATCTACATATGAAATTCTTATATATCTTTAAAGCCGAAGCTTTTTTGTCTTTTTAAAAGCTGTCTTCGCAACTTACATCCTTAAGACGACCATCTTTGAATCAGGTCACAAAAAGGGAAAAAAATTTCAAAACTCTTTTTTGGTACTCAGATTAGGTAATGTAATCCTATCTTCGTCCTTTATAATCAGGCACTTTAGCTCCGATTCCGAAATAAAGGTATAATTTAATTTTAATAAAACAAACTTTCTTGGCCAAGGCAAAAATAGTATTTATTTGTAATTCTTGCGATTTTCATTCCCCTAAATGGGAAGGTAAATGTCCACAATGCGAGACTTGGAATAGTCTTGAGGAAACTCAAATTTTTAAGGAAAATAAGCAGCAATCTGCGAGATCCGCGATAATCCAGAATGATGATAGGTTTATTCCAAATAAGGCTATTTTAATCAATGATGTTCAAGCAGGCAAAACAAGCCGAGTTCCAGTCGTTGATCCAGAGTTATCTAGAGTCCTAGGTGGAGGAGTGGTACCAGGCTCTGTAATATTGGTCGGAGGACAGCCTGGAATAGGAAAATCAACCCTTTTATTGCAGCTCGCACTTCAAAATAATTTTAAAATATTTTATGTTTCTGGCGAAGAATCGGAAGAACAAATCAAATTAAGGGCAAATCGAATCACCCAACGTAATGACGATTGCTTCCTTTTTACCAATGTTAGTACAGATAAAATATTAAGTGAGGCAAAGCGTATTCAGCCAGCCGTCATGATTATCGACTCTATACAAACCCTAACTTCACCTTTAGTAGACTCTATTCCTGGCACTATTTCCCAAATCAGAGAATGTGCTTATGAGTTACAGCGCTTTGCAAAGGAGTCCGGAATCACGGTGTTTATTATAGGACATATTACGAAAGATGGTAATATAGCAGGCCCAAAGATTTTAGAACACATCGTTGATACGGTTCTCCAGTTTGAAGGAGACCAGAATCATATGTTTAGAGTATTACGTACGACGAAGAATAGATTCGGGAGTACGGATGAAATTGGAATTTACGAAATGATAACCTCGGGCTTACGTCCAGTGACCAATCCCTCAGAATTATTTTTGCGCCAAGGAGATTCCGTTTTGAGTGGTTCTGCCATAGCGGCCACAGTAGAAGGACTTCGTCCGCTACTAATAGAGGTGCAAGCGCTAGTCAGTACTGCTATATATGGTACTCCGCAAAGATCTGCTACGGGATATGACCTGCGTAGAATGTCTATGCTACTTGCCGTACTTGAAAAGCGCTGTGGATTTGCATTCGGGCACAATGATGTATTTCTCAATCTGGCAGGAGGTATCAAGATTAATGACCCCTCTATAGACTTATCCATAGTAGCCGCCCTTATATCTTCCTTGGAGGATACAACTATAGAAGATGGCATTTGTTTTTGTGGTGAGGTAGGCCTATCGGGAGAAATTCGTTCGGTCAACAGGTTAGACCAGCGCATTCAAGAGGCAGACCGTATGGGTTTCAAAGAAATGTATATCTCAAAGTTTAATACTAAAGGCATCAACTTCGCAAAATATAAAATCAACATTACACCTATTGGAAAAGTAGAAGAATTGTACGAACTACTCTTCGCCAATCAATAGCAAAAATTAATGACCACAAATAATCCACATAAAGACAAACCTATCCTCTTCTTCGATGGAGTATGCAATCTTTGTGATGGCTTTGTCCATTGGGTGATTAAGCGAGACAAAGATGCCAAAATATATTATGCATCCTTACAGTCTGAGTTTGCCCAGGAATTTACCACTTCTACAGACCTCAAAGTCCAAGACGTCAACACTGTGATTTTATATTATCAGAGTAAGTTCTATACAGAGTCTGATGTAGCTTTACAGATTGCCAGTCTCCTAGGTTACCCTTGGAAGCTAGCATACCCTTTGACCCTTTTACCTCGTATCATTAGAGATAATTTATACCGCTGGGTAGCGAACAATCGTTATCGATGGTTTGGCAAGAAGGAGGGGTGCATGATCCCTACACCTGAGCTTCGAAATCGCTTCTTAGACGGTATTGCCAGTTAAGATTTAAACTATTAACTTCGCGGACTCAAATTTTAATTTTTAATACACTAATATATGTCTACGCTACGCAGAACAGAAATTGCCAGCCTTCTTAGTAAGGCTACCGTTAACGGGGATGTCCTAGTTAAAGGCTGGGTTCGCGCATTTCGCGCCAATCGTTTTATAGCTCTCAACGATGGGTCTTCGTTCGACAATGTACAAGTTGTTGTAGATTTTGAAAATCTAGACGAAGCACTACTCAAGCAGATCAGCTTTCACTCTTGTATTTCTGTCAAAGGAAAAGTAGTGGAATCACAAGGTTCTGGCCAGAGTATAGAAATCGTTGCGGAAGAGATTGAGGTCCTAGGTGGTTCTGATCCAGATGCTTATGCATTGCAGCCAAAGAAACAGACACTAGAATATTTAAGAGAGAAGGCGCAATTTAGAATGCGTACCAATACCTTTTCAGCGGTATTCCGTATTCGCCACGCCATCGCTTTCGCGGTGAATAAGTTCTACAATGACCATGGCTTCTATTATATGCACACTCCGATTATTACCGGATCTGATGCAGAAGGAGCTGGGGAGATGTTTCACGTCACCACCTTTAAGCCGGACTCTGCGCCACGCGACGAAACTGGAGCAGTTGATTATAAACAAGACTTTTTTGCTAAGGAAACCAATCTGACAGTGAGTGGTCAGCTGCAGGCAGAGATAGGTGCCTTATCTTTAGGAAAGGTGTACACCTTTGGACCCACCTTCCGTGCGGAAAATTCAAATACTTCTCGTCACCTAGCAGAATTCTGGATGATAGAACCAGAGGTGGCATTCAATGATATCAATGATAACATGGACTTGGCAGAGTCCTTTAGTAAATACCTCATCAATTATATTCTAGACAACTACCCATCGGATTTGGCTTTCCTAGAGAAGCGTATCCTAGATATGGAAAAGCAGATGCCTAAGGAGCAACGCCGCGCGATGCCACTTATCGAGACACTTAAGTTTGTGGTAGACAATGACTTCGAGCGCATCACCTATACAGACGCTGTCAACCTGCTTCGTTCTTCCAAGCCATACAAGAAAGGAAGATTCGAGTATGACGTCGAGTGGGGTGTTGATCTCCAGTCAGAACACGAGCGTTGGTTAGTAGAAAAGAAGTTCAAGAAGCCTGTCATCGTTGTGGATTATCCGAAAGATATCAAAGCATTTTACATGCGTCAAAATGATGACGATAAGACAGTGGCCGCTATGGATGTACTCTTCCCGGGCATAGGTGAAGTGATTGGTGGTTCTCAAAGAGAGGAGCGCCATGATCGACTCGTTAAGCGCATGCAAGAGATGGATGTTTCTACCGAAGAGCTCGATTGGTACTTGGATTTACGTAAGTTTGGCGGTTGCCCGCACGCAGGTTTCGGGATGGGTTTTGAGCGTATGGTGTTGTTCATCACGGGTATGAGTAATATTAGGGACGTGATTCCATTTCCAAGGACACCAGGGAGTGCGGAGTTTTAAAAGGAGGTGTTAAGAGCTAGGTATTTGGTTCTAGTTTTAAATTTATTTGGGCCTTCCCTTGTCAAAAAGAATAGACCTTGTGCAAAAGCATGAGGTCTATTCTTTTTGACAAGGGTCGCTACGTTTCACAGCTCCCTACCGGTCGGCCCCTTTGGGCCTGTCGCCTCCTTTATGTTTTCTTTTTGATTTTTATAATTGTTTACTTTTACTTTTTACAGTCTAAGTCAATGGCTTGAAAAAGGTTTAACTGCTCTGCATTATACATTCTATAATTACTTATTGGCTCCCTCAATTCCAAAAACTTGCCATCTCTGTCCCAGCGATATGTAAAGTTTATTTACTTTTGCCAAGAATTTCCGCTGCCTCCGAAATTGAATAAAGAATAGTTTTAGACATAAAATATAATTTATAACCACGTAGTACAAGATTGCTTAATGGTTACAAGAATATAATAAATTTTAGATATAAAAAATGAGGTTTAACGTTTAAAGGAATTAGATATTTGTCTTGAATTTTTCCATGATTTTTCATACCATGTATATCAAGTTTTAAATTTAAACTTTGAATAAAATGTCCACACAATTTATTATAGAAAATGGAATACTGTTTCTGCTGATGTGGGCGGTTATCTTTTTTAGGTATATATTGATTGCGGGTTTCTTCTACCTGTTTTTTTTTAAGATAAAGGCACAAGCATTTAAGTCCAAAAGAATTTCGACCAAGCTTCGAAAAGTTAAACAGACTAAAAAGGAAATTGTAAATTCCTTTATTAGTTCTGGTCTCTTTGCTATAGGAGGAGTGTTTCTTATCCAAGTTTGGAAAAATGACTATTCACTAATTTATAATGAAGTAAACCAATACGGTTTATTCTATCTATTTGTGAGTACGGCTATATTTTTATTTGTACATGATACCTATTACTATTGGTTGCATAGATGGATGCATCGACCTGAGGTGTACAAATATTTACATCGTATGCATCATGACAGCATAGCGACTTCCCCTTGGACCTCTTTTTCGTTTGACTTATCCGAGACTTTGCTGCAAGCCATATTTGTACCCATAATGATTTTTGTTTTGCCTATGCATTTTGCGGTCATTCTTCTGCTTTTGGCGATTATGACCATTAGTGCCACCATCAATCATTTAGACATAGAAATCTATCCCAAAAACTTCAATAAACATCCCATCGGAAAATGGTTGATAGGAGCTACTCACCATAGCCTTCATCACTCAGAGTTTGTGACTAATTACGGTTTGTACTTTACATTTTGGGATCATTGGATGGGTACGGAAAGTAAAATGTTCAATCATCGATTTGAGGAGGTGACACA
>CAYWOZ010000049.1:0-3278 GCA_964458675.1 uncultured Saprospiraceae bacterium | reverse complement strand
TACTGTTTATTGCTTTAATTGTAAATTTGAATATTGCCTTTGGGCAAAACTATGTAGAAGGCGAGATTATTGTCCAACTCCGACCAAAATCAAATATTAGCCAATTCTTATCCAGTTTTAATCAAAATAAACTGAATAGAACAGGTGTAACTTTTGAGCATGAAATCTCAAAGTATCTTAGGATTTATAAATTATCATTTGATGAAAAGATACAGGATGGAACAGCATTGATAAATGAAATCAGCGCTCGCAATGAAGTGCAAAATGCCCAATTTAACCACAAGTTAGAATTAAGAGAAACGGTACCTAATGACCCTGAATATGAAAGCCAGTGGCAATATGATAATACTGGTCAGTCTGGAGGGACTGTTGGGGCGGACATAGATGCTGATTTGGCTTGGGATATTACGACAGGAGGTTTGACTACCCAGAATGATACCATTGTTGTCTGTGTGATTGATGGAGGATTTCAAACTGACCACCCAGATTTGGCTCAGAATATTTGGGTTAATAGGGCAGAAATAATTGGCGATGGAATTGATAATGATAATAATGGATTTATTGATGACTATAGAGGATGGAATACGGGGACTCAAACTGATGATGTCACTCAAGGAGATGATCCACCTCATGGAACTGCGGTCGCAGGTATTGTTGGTGCGGTAGGTAATAATCAAGTTGGAGTTGCAGGTGTGAACTGGGACGTAAAATTGATGCTTGTTTCTGGAGGGACTGGATTGGAAAGTGAAGTTTTAGAAGCTTACTCTTATGCTTACTCCGCGAGACGCAGATATAATGAGACCAATGGAGAAGAAGGTGCTTTTGTTGTTTCTACTAATGCTTCTTGGGGAGTAGATGGAGGACAAGCTTCTGATGCCCCTATCTGGTGTTCATTTTATGATTCTTTAGGTGTTATAGGTATTTTGAGTGCGGGTGCAACAATAAATGGAAACGAAAATGTAGATGTTTTTGGGGATTTACCTACCACGTGCTCAAGTGAGTTTTTAGTAGCTGTTACAAATATTAACGACAATGATGAAAAAGTGGATGAAGCAGGCTTTGGAGTTGAGCATGTAGACATTGGTGCTTTTGGAGAGGGTACTTGGACAACTGCTATTGGGAGTACTTATGATGGATTTGGAGGCACGTCTGGAGCTACACCTCATGTTGCTGGAGCAATTGCACTACTATATTCAGCTCCCTGTAACGAATTTGTAGATTTATCAAAATCGGACCCTGCATTTGCAGCTCTTAAAGTTAAAGAATATATATTATCTGGTGGAGATAGCAATGCCTCACTAGAAGGAATAACAAAGACTGGCAATCGGCTAAACCTTAATAATAGCCTCAATCTTTTGATTGATAATTGTAGCACATGCCTTGAACCTAATTTTTTAAGTGCTAATGTCAATACTATTGCAAGCGCAGAGTTGAATTGGTTAGGTCTTAACTCAGCTTTTTCGGAAACTTTAAGATGGAGAGTGCTTGGCAGTAATGATTGGATAATCGAAGAAAATGTATCATCACCTTTTGTATTAGAAAATTTAGATGCCTGTACAATGTATGAATTTTCGGTTAGCAGCACTTGTGCGGGATTGGAATCCAATTTTTCAGATTCATTTGTTTTTGAATCTGAAGGTTGCTGCATTAATCCAAGCCTTGGAATAGTACAAATTGATTCTTTTTCAGTCAATCTAGAATGGCCAGAAGTACTTGCTGCGGAATCCTTCAATTTTGTTCTATTAGATATGGATGGAGTAGAAGTTTCAACTTTTTCATCAATTGATAACCAACTATTGATTGAAAATTTAGAAGAATGTACAGAGTACAGTGTTCGAGTTCAAAGTATATGTGGTAATAATCAAATGGAATCAGATAGTGAAATTTCATTTACTACTAGAGGTTGCGGATCTTGCTTGGATTTTGAGTATTGCCCTGGTGAATTTTTAATAGGTAGCTCTAGTGAATGGATTGAATCCATTAAAGTTGACGACCAATTAATTGTCACTGGTAATCAAGGAGTCTACACTAATTTTGAAAACCAATTTTCTTTAGCTCTAGAAGTCAATGAATCATTTGACTTAACAATCAATGCAGGTAATGAATATGGAGACCCATTGAATTTTTCCGTTTGGATAGACTTTGATGGAAATGGAAGTTTTGATAATGATGAATTAATGGTAGAGCAAGGTTCTGTTGAATCAATAGATGCTACCATATTTGTTCCTAGTGATGCTAAGCTAGGACTAACTAGAATGCGTATTGTAGTGACTTTTGGAGAATTAATAAACGCTTGTGAATGGGATTATGATCCATTTGGAGAAGTAGAAGACTATTGTTTGAATATAGGTGGTGTCAAAACGAGTACAAGTCAAGTAAGATCAGGGAGTGAAATTTCGGTTTATCCTAACCCATTCAAGAATACATTTTTAATCAATTTGAATAATGAGAACTATAAATCTGTAGATATCTATAATAGTCAAGGTGTTTTGATGGATTCAATAGATGTAGGCAATATGGATCAACTAAATCTAGATAACCTTGATTACTCATCTGGTTTATACATTGTTAAAGCGCAGACGGTTGAAGGGCTTATTTCGACTGCAAAGGTTTTTAAATCAAATTAAATATTCTGAACCAAATTTTATTTGAGTATAAATTAAGAATAATTATGAAAGTAAGATCCATTTATTTTATTTTAACAACTTTGATGCTTTGTGTTGCATGTCATCCTCGAGTGAAAAATGATGGATTGGATAATGGCGAACTTTCAATTGATTCAAATCTAATTGTTAAAGCTACTTCAGCTGATGCTATACCTATAATAGAAAGGTCATTCAACAGTTGCAATCTTAAATTTGTTAAAAACATTAGTGTGCCTTTGAAGCTATACTTGTTTAACTTTGATAAAGCAAAATGTGAAGTAAATGAACTCATGGAACGCCTCAAACAGCTGGATGAAGTAGAAATGGTAGAAGTGGATAAAAAATTAAGCCCAAGAAAGAACTAGAATCAAATTTTTTTCTTGACTTGGTTATATTATTAATAGTATCATTTTTAGTGATTTTTATTTAAGCAGCATGGATTTATATATGTCCATGCTGCTTTTTTAGTGTTCTTATGACTGACGTTAAACTCAAAAGAAATTGTTTTGGCGCTTTTACATTAGGGCACCTCTATTAACCTCTGAAAGAATGTAAATTTCATTTAGCGCGTGAACTAGAAGGCGCGCAGAGGGAGTTTAGCCTTAGCTAAGCGACTGATAAGCAACGAAGTAG
>CAYWOZ010000048.1:13878-19078 GCA_964458675.1 uncultured Saprospiraceae bacterium | reverse complement strand
CCTCCTACAAGTAAATCATGGTTCGGAATTTCATCTGTTGGAACGCTTGCAATGTCCTCGTTAGAATGATTTTCACTCCCAAATCGCTCTTCATATACTTTTGAAGCATGTTGGATTTTTGTGGATGGTTCCCATTGATTGCTCCATACTACTTCATAGTTACTTTTTTCAAGCCCTAGGCGAAAGCCTCCAACTCCTGCAAATAATTCTACTACTTTTAATTTATTATTTTTCACTCTTTTGAGATTTATAGTATTTTATTTTTTCCTCTGCAACTTTCAATATTCTAGCTGTAGATTTAGTGTATTTAAGGTCTTCCGCAATTTTTTCAGAGTACCAATTAATTATCAATTCTTTTTCTGAAAGGCCATAAAAAGATGCCAATCGAATGAGTTGTTCCTTTGTAGGCTTTCTTTCATTTTTTTCATACTTACTGATCAATGATTGGTCTATATCAACCTCAGCAGCAACTTTCCTAAGAATTAATCCTTTATTCTCTCTTGCAATTTTTAATATTTCACCTAATGGCCTCATTGGTCAAAATTTTTTTAGACAAAAAATGTCCAAATTTAGAAATAGTTTTGCTATTCCAAAGTATATATTAAAATATTTTTACATTTATTTTGCGTGAGGCTGTTACGAAAAGAATAAAATCTCTGAAAAAAGATTTATAAGATTCTGAAAATCAACTTATGAATATTTGTGACTCAGACTTTCTTAACAATCTTGCGTGAAGGATCGAAAGGGCTTGGTCCAATGTATGGGCGCAAAGCATTGCGCCCATACATTGGACGGGAGCGACAGTGTACCCCGAAAGAGCCTGACAGTGAGCGAAACCCTTTTCGGTGGAGCTCAGTGGCACGCCCAAAGCATTTTGAACTTTATTGTAGAAAACAGAAAGTACATTGGGTACCTTAAAAAAACAAACTAATACGATCTTAAAATGGAATCAGAAATTGATTGCTAACTTGATAATATGCTAGGTAGAAATTGGATTGGGATAAATAATAGGTATTAATTTATCCCAAACCAATTTCTATTTAGTGTACTACTTTTAAATAATATTTTTTAAATTGCCTACATCTACACTTAAAAATAGTTTGCTTTTCAAATATTACCCGTACAGGTTAAATTTTGATTAGTTTAAAAAACTGTTCAAAATTCTCGTTATAACATTTAGCTATATAGCTTCCAGGTGCAAACCCACTTAAAGGCACTATTATGTTTGAATCTTGAACATCATTTGCAATAAATTCTCTTTGAATCAATCTTCCAAGATTGTCATAAATTTCAATCTTTACAGGTGATGAAAACTTAGAATTGTTTCCGAAGGCGAAAGTTAGATCGCTACTAGTAGGGTTGGGGTATACTTTAATGTCCTCTGAAGAGATATCATTTTGAGTACTCACAACATCAAAATCAATAGTAACCGTTTCTTCATAGGTACAGATTTTTGAAGCATCTCTAAGTACAATCATATATTCCCCTAAAGCCAAATTTGTAAAAGTACCATTTGAGGTAAAAGTTTGACCTCCATCTATACTATATTCGAACGGCTGAACTCCTGAATCGATTGAAATAGAGATGATGCCATTATTTGCCGATTCGCCAGTAGCATTGGTTACTGTTATATCAGCTGTGAATGCGCAACCTTCACCATTGGGGCAAATAATTTCTTGTGCCACAAAACCAAATTGACCATTATTGGCTGCCAATGTATCTCCGTTAGAATTAAGTATTAAGAAACCTCCAGGTTCTTCAATTCCATTTCCATATTGATCACTGATAAATATGGAAGTACACGAACTATAATCTACACAAAAATCTTCTCGGAAGGATGTTGTATTTTGTGCAAGTTCACCACTTGCTATTTCCTCATCGCTAAATTCATCGACAATACGCCATGAAATTTCACTAGGGTAGTCATCTGGATTAATAACAAGAGTGATAAAATCAAATATAGTCTCTGAATTTATACTGGTGCTGGCTTGGTTATTATCAATTATAGCATCTTCTTGTTGATTAACGGTTAATAAATTTACAGTTAATTCGTTATTTGATTGTTGTAGGTTTTCGGTTAAGGAAAATTCTATTTCTGCTTCTTCTAAATAGGGGATACTCGTTGTACTCAAAATGGTATCAACTACTACCTCATTGATAAGCACTTCAATTTCAGTGTTAGAAAAAGTATTTTCACCAAGATTTGTAACAAGCACATTGACATCTATCTCATTACTGCATTTTGATGTAACTTTGTCAATCACAATACCTCCTTCTAAAAGATGAAGTTTGCTGAGGACCATATTAATTGTGTCATTTCTACTATAGCCATCTGACTCATCCATAACAATTGCAGTAATATTATAGTCCTTAATAACAGAGAAGTCATATGGCAAGTTAAACTCATATTCTCCATCATTAAATGGCTTTAGAGTATCCAAAACAGTAAGTGTTTCAATATGTTGCCCATCTATTATGAGCGAGATATCAAAATCAGACATATCACTAAGTCCTTGGTTAGCAATTTTCGCAGTAACTAATTCGCTATTCCCTAAAGTAGAAGATGACCTAGGATTCGTGATTTCTACAAGTCCTAAATCATAGTTTGAATTTATTCCTGCCCAAAATGAAACCCATGGTCTAGCCTGTTTGATAATTAATTGGTTTTGAGCCGTGACTTTATACTCTATATCCATACCAAATCCTTCTGCCCCTACTACATCATACAGGACTGCAAATTCATCATGAATGACTCCTAAATAGTCTCTCATTTGGTTTATGAATTCTTCACCCATTACTAATTCTCCCATAGGAGTCAAATTGGATTCTCGCAACACAAAAAAGCCTTCTTCAGGATCTTGATACAAGAGCATCTCTTCAGGAATGGAGTTGGCATCTGGATTCGTTATTAATGATTCGCCCACTTGAGTATTTAAGTAAAAAGTATTTGGATTTTGAAAAACGGGATCAATACTAACACCCACACCATTTGATTTTTCTTCTTGATAATTAGGATGACACAAAAGACCCATTGCAGCTATAAAATGGTCTATACGGTAAAAATCTCTTTCATCAAATGCTCTAAAATTCCAAATACTGGCATAGACCTGCTTTACAGATTTAGAAATATGACCTTCTACTGGGTGTTGTGTTTTGGAAGTATATAATCCAGCCCCACTAAACCCTGGCAAATCTTCATTATTGGTACTTGAACGCACCCTAACGGACGTTCCTTCAGGAAAAGAATCATGCATTTCTTGAAGCTCATCCAACATCCATTGCGGTAAAGGTGCAGCTCTTATTTTTTTTCTAAAATCCTTAAGCATATCGATTCGTGTTTCAAGATCCGAAATAAAGTCAGGATCCGTAATTATCTCTTCTACCTCTTCATAGAAATTATTAAATTTCATAAATTCATCATAAAAGTAAAATGGAATACCGTATCCATTTGGAATAGTGCCTTCTGGAAAACCGAATTTTCTCATTGTCGCGACATTAGAACACTTTGCACCAAAAGCTGTAGACATTCCAAATTCGATTGAATCTAGGGGCAATATCTCCTTAAAACTTAAATCTCTATCAGGAGTTTGTTCTTCAGTTGGTCTTATATCTTCATACCAAGCATTCACTTCCTCTATAGTCGCCTCTCTTATAAAGTAATTATCAGACTCTACCTTATAATAAATAAATTTATTCAACAGATTGGCAATCGAATCTATTGAAAGCGGATTCTGAATAAACGCATTTGGTACATTGTCTTGAATCGCTCGTAAGTTTACATGAGATAAGGGGGTTTGTATTACAGAAGTAATTATTCCTCCGACCCTAGGTAAATTATTAGGTAGTGCATCGTATAAAACAATATCTCTTGAGCCAGGATTATCTTCGAGTGTTAAATGCTTAAAGAAGCCAAATCCTTCTGCTTGATTAAAAGGTATAAAATCTACATTCTCAAAAACACCAGACTCTAAATCAACCTCAATTCTAGAACCAATAAAATCGTCTTTATAGAGGTTATTATAATTAGCTTCACCACTACTACCTATAAAATGTTTCATATTGTTTTGAAGAAAGGGCATGTTCGCAACCAATAATTCAAACGTTCTTTGAGTAAATTCAAAATTATTTGATGCACCAAAAGAGTAATTAAATGAATAAGACCCTATGACTCCATTTGGAAGTATGTCATTTGGATTATATACTATCTCTCCTGTAGCAACATCAGCATTACCGAAATTTAAAGTCCCTAGAAAGCTACCATGCACTGGGTGAGTTTCTGAATCAATAAAATATACTTCTGGCACATCCGAAAACTGACTTATAATAGCAAATTTTACAAATTCCTGGTTATTCAAAAAAGGAGCCCAAGGAATATCATTCTCTACTATAGCTAAGCGAGAAAATGTTTCGCGACTATCCACTGAAACTGTTCCATCAGATGCAGGAATTTGGCCTGCAAAATTGAGAGGTGCAAGAGTTGGTAAATTGTTGAGTTCCGTAATATCATCAATGCCATCATTATCCACATCAATAGGAGAAGCTATTGTATGTTCTGTTATAGTATAGTTTTGTTGCTCATAAGCTCCTGCAGGTTCTGAAATTATCATAGATCCATTTACTCCTTGAGTTATTGAAGTAATCGATTCATAATTAGAATTTGGAGCATGTTGCGCCCTAAGTAAATAATATTTATCTGCTTGGGCTTGGATCTCTAACTGCACTTGTCCAAAATTATTAACAGAATAACTTTCAATAGGCACACTTTGCGCAATACAAAAGTTATAAACTAGTGAAAAGAGAAGAAAATAAATAGCTTTTTTCATGATTTTTAATTATATTATATATATCAGTGTTTAATCTTAATTCACTCCCAAAATTCATAATAGTATGAACCCTTTGGTGATTTTTACAATTTTCTAATATCGCTGATGTCTCTGAATAGACAAATAGACAAATAGACCTCTATGGCTCTTAATAAAGAGTCATCTCATCCAAAATATCCTATTTTTGGAACACCCCAACTTATCGGAGAAGACTCAATCTTTTTGTTATAATAACTGTAACTCCTAGCACCTTGAACAAAATAAATTGATTAATTGGCTTAATACGTTTACAAGAGCGTATTCTCGACTCGAATATGAGGATTATTACTTAATTTTTGTTGTGCATAATTCATTTATGCAAACTACTTTCCATTCTA
>CAYWOZ010000048.1:0-13778 GCA_964458675.1 uncultured Saprospiraceae bacterium | reverse complement strand
TTATGGAGAACTGGGAGCTGACCTCCATAGGTGCGCTTTATGTTTTCATCATTGAAAGTGATCTCTGTAGGTCCATAGGCGATGAGGCGCTGGTTTAGAAGTATCACGTCGTCGAAGTAGTCTCTTACAGAACCTAAATCGTGATGTACTACTAATAGAGTCTTGCCCTGGGAGGCTAGTTTTTTGAGGATGGAGATGATCTTTTCTTCGGTGAGAATGTCAACACCTACGAAGGGTTCATCTAGGAAAAAGACTTGGGCGTTTTGGCAGAGGGCACGACCTAGGAATACACGCTGCTGCTGTCCACCAGAAAGTTCACCAATCTGGCTATCTTTAAACCCTTCCATACCGACCTCCTTTAGTGCCTCCATGGCAATATCTTTGTCTTCCTTACTGAGGCGCTGGAATACTCCTTTGAATGGATAACGCCCCATGAGTACAATGTCCATCACAGTCGCAGGAAAAGACCAATCGACATCATTTTTCTGAGGGACATAGGCTACTTCTTTGCGTACTTTATCTGGATCTTTTCCTCGGATTTTCATCAAACCTGTGTTGGGCTCTATCAATCCTAGTATGGCTTTGAAAAGTGTTGACTTACCCGCTCCATTGGGGCCTACCACACCTACTACCCGTCCTGCTTTGAGCTCCAAAAATATGTTGGCTAAAACACGTTTTCGCTCATACGAAACACTTAGTCCTTTAACAGAAATAGCAATTTCTCTATCCATTCTTTTTTTCTGATTTTAGGAATTCGTCTGTAAAGTGTGCCTTTAATTTGGGAGCAGAGAATTTGTTTATATTATAAGCCTTGCTTCCTCCTTTAGGTATGGATAGGCTTTCAAATTTATTGTCTTCTTTCAAAATTTTTGAATAGAATACAATCTGCCCTACATGATAGGCATAGTGACACAACTGGCGTTGCACAGCTTCTACGATGCTGTGTCCTTGGTTGCGGATATATACAAGAGTGTCTATGTTTTTTTCATCTACTTGGTCTAAGGGATTGAACAAGGCCTTCCAACCTGCTTTCCACTTGGCAAACATTTCTGGGGCATCCTTGATAAAGGGTTCAAATTCTTGATCGCGTTTTCTGAAATCTTTTTCTCCATCTGAAGTCAAAAAATCAGTCCATCGGCTGAGCATGTTTCCATGCATATGATTTACAATTATGGAAATAGAATTGGACTGCTCGTTGGCTTTTACAAAAAACTGTTCTGGAGATAACTGCGCAAAGCTCTTATCTCCAAGAGATTTATAGTAGGCAAATTGTTTTTTGCTGCTCGTAATGAAATTTTCCGACTGCATTAACTCTTATTGACACTTCTACTCAAGATGAAAAATCCAGCAATCAGCAGTAAAGCTAGCCCAGCCCAAAGCATCCATGATGGTGATTTTATTTTTACTTCTTCCTGTTGTTTGGCTGGCCTGGTAAGTCCGCGTACGACCTCATCGGTATTGTGCTTGAGCATATCATAATAGGAGTCAGCTCCAGATCCTTCTTCACCAATCGAATCCGCATACAAATGCCCACCTATTACAATGTCATTGTCTGCAGCTATCTGCTTGATCATTTTTGGATTGATGGTAGATTCCACAAAAAGGGCAGGCACTTTACTGGCACGAATTACATTATTCACTCTGGTCATATCAGATGTTTGCGCTTGTGCATCCGTCGATGTTCCTAATAAAGCCTCTAACTGAATTCCATAACGACGTCCATAGTACTGAAAAGCATCATGAGACGTAATCAGTATCCGCTGCTGCTCGGGAATAGAAGCCATAGCTTTGAAAATATAGTCATCTAAATCTTGAAGCTGTTGCTTATAGACGCCAAAGTTGAACTCGAATATTTCGCGAGACTCTGGCTTGAGTTTGATAAAACTGTTTTTGATATTTTCGATATATTTTATTCCATTACTGGCATCCATCCAAGCATGAGGATCGCTAGAATCTTTATAAGTCTGGCTTGCAATCGCTTGTAGCCCATTTGTAACTGTAACTACCTCTGCGTCTGAGCCAGCATTTTCTATGAGCTCATTGAGCCAGCCTTCGAGGGTAAGTCCATTGATTAATACTAGGTCTGCATTTACCACCTTTTTAGCATCTTTTGGCGTAGGTTCATGTAAGTGAGGATCCGACCCTATAGGCACAATAGATTGTACTACAAACTCATCTCCCGCTACCATCTCTGCCATATCTTGGAGTATAGAAACGCTAGTGACAACCACGGGTTTGTCCTGTGCATTTATAGTTATCATGCCCATCATCAGCAGGCAAAGGATAATATATTTTAGGTTCATTCTTTTTTTGTACAAAAATACGAAATGATATGGTTTCTCTCGGAAAGGGACTATTTTTTAAATGGATTGGTGAGGATGTTTCAATTACCTAATTCTCTATTTCTTCACGCAATAGTAAAAAAACCAAGTAAAGGGAACTGCCTAATTCAATTAAATCTTATTTTAGCAAAAAACTAACATTGAAAGATACAAATACGAAAATAGACATATATAAATCCTACCTCAAAGTGGACAATCCATATAAGGGTGGGAAGACTTTGGCTGAAATAAAGTCTCAATCACAAAAAATGTACAAGCTGAGTTCTAACGAAAATCCGATTGGAGCTTCTCCTAAAGCCATTGCAGCGGTGCAAGCGGCAGCGCACGACCTGCATCGATACCCAGACCGAACAGATGCTCGTCTAAGAACGGCATTAGCGGAGTATTATAAAAATGAGCTAAAAGAAGATCAGTTTGTAGTGGCAAATAGTGGTTCTGAAACCTTAGAACTCATCATCCGGGGGTTTATGTCTGAAGGACATGAGTGCATCATTTCGAATCCTACATTCTTGGTTTACCAGATGTTTGCAAAATGGCAGGGGGCTACCATTCATAATGTACCACTTTTAGCACCTGACTTTAAGGTAGATGTAGAATCCATTCTAGCAAAGATTAATAACAATACCAGGTTGGTGTTCTTGACCAGTCCAAATAATCCAACTGGAAGCTATATTCCAAAAGCTGTTTTAGATGACTTAATTGATAGGTTGCCTTCTCATATCATATTAGTATTGGATGAAGTGTACTGGCACTTTGCGGATGCAACAGACTTCAGCACTGCTTTGCCTTATGTGAAAGCTGGAAAACAAGTTATTGGTATTAATAGTTTTTCGAAAACTTATGGTTTGGCAGCTATGCGCATTGGATACTTTTATACCACTGAAAAGATAGCAGACTATATCCACCAAATTTGCAAACCTTTCATATTAAATAAATTATCCTTAGAAGCGGGAATTGCAGCTTTGGGTGATTCTGAGTTTATCAAGGCAACAGTAGAACTTGTCCAAACCGAAAGAACCTATATGCAAACGGAGCTAGAGAAAATAGGGGTACACTATTGGCCTTCTCAAGGCAACTTTATTCTGACTAAGCCACCTATTGCTGAAAAAGAATTCGAAAGCAGAATGCTGGATCAAGGAGTAATGGTTCGACCAGTAAGTGCTTTTGGAGCCCCTGGTTGTGTGCGCATCACCTTGGGGGATCGGGAAGCGAATGATGCTTGCTTGGAAGCTTTGCGTGTGTTGTATAAAGAGTTTTGAAAGAGGTGCTAGGCCTTAGGTTTTAGCGCTTTCATTTTTCTGTAATCAGCTCCTTTTTTATCGATAAGTAGACACCGATTATCCCTATTTTTATAGGCTCCTACTGATATTTAAGTCTTATTCGAGTTTTCCTGAAAACTTCGTGAACATTCTCAAACACTTCATGTTAGGTAGTTGCCTTGACAATAATTTTGTTTTTGCGGGCTCCAATATTTTTAACTCACGTTGCAAAACTATATCTCATGGTCAATTTTGAAGAAAAGAAAATAGGGATAATTCTGGAGCAAGCAAACAGGATCACTAAGCTTACTTTCATCAAAGTATTTAAGAAACTAGGAGTAGATATTACACCTGAGCAATGGGTTATTCTAGACACCTTATATAAAGAGGATGCTTTGTCGCAAACTGAACTAGGCGAAAAGGCATACAAGAATAAACCTACTATCTCAAGGATAATTGACCTAACCTCTCGCAAGAAATTTACAAAGCGAAAGCCATGTGCCCATGATCGTAGAAAATTTAGAATTCATCTTACAGCTAAAGGCAAAAAAGTAGTTGAAAAGTGCATGCCTGAGATAAGCAAACTAAGAGACCATAGTTGGAAAGGGCTCACCAACAAGGATTACGCAGAATTTCAACGTATCACCATGCAACTTTTTGACAATTTCAATGAATACAAATAGTTTCACCATTCTTTGACATTACGGCTATTCATAGTTATTTTGTGAAACAAATTAGGTTGCTAAGGCAACTAATTATCTCGAATTAAAATAACTAATAATATGTCTACAATAATAGATAAACAACCTAAATTATATGCAGATGCAGCGGACTTTATGCCGCTAAACGGGACAGACTATCTTGAAATGTATGTCAGCAATGCCAAGCAATCTGCCCACTTCTTCAGAACGGCCATGGGCTTTCAACCTTTAGCGCATGCAGGCCTCATGACCGGAAAGCGAGATTTTGAATCCTATGTGGTCATTCAAGATAAAATCAGGATCGTATTCACTTCTCCACTGAAGTCTGGTACTGAAATCGGAAAACACATTGACAAGCACGGTGATGGTGTCAAAGTAACCGCTCTATGGGTGGATGATGCTACCTATGCTTATAACGCTGCCATTGAAAGAGGGGCTACTCACTTCATGAAGCCTCAAAGAGAAGAAGATGAGCATGGGTATGTAGTTCGCTCTGGCATATACACCTATGGCGAAGTGGTACACATCTTTGTAGAAAGAAATGAATACAAGGGTATCTTTTTACCAGGTTTCCAAAAATGGGAAACGCACAGTACTTATCCTGAAATGGGCCTCAAGTACGTTGATCACATGGTAGGCAATGTGGAACTCGGGGCAATGAACAAATGGTGCAATTTCTACAAAGAGGTCATGGGTTTCGCGCAAATCATATCTTTTGATGACAATGACATTTCTACTGAATATACTGCGCTCATGAGTAAGGTAATGAGTAATGGGAATGGACGAATCAAATTCCCTATCAATGAGCCTGCAGATGGAAAGAAAAAATCTCAAATAGAAGAATATTTAGAGTTTTATGAAGGACCTGGAGTACAACATGTTGCTGTAGCTACGGACAACATCATAGAAACGGTTACTCAAATGAGAAATGCGGGGGTTGAATTTCTTCGCGTACCTGGCACTTACTACGAAACGGTTTTGGATAGAGTCGGAAAAATAGATGAAGAAATCGCTCCACTTCAGGAATTAGGCATCCTGGTTGACAGAGATGACGAGGGATACTTGCTACAGATATTTACTAAACCTTTGACTTCTAGGCCTACATTGTTTTTTGAAATCATTCAGAGAAAAGGTGCCCAGTCTTTTGGTAAAGGAAACTTTAAGGCGCTTTTTGAAGCGATTGAAAGAGAGCAGGAATTGAGAGGAACTTTGTAAAGGGAGACGTTAGAAAAAATAAATAAACCCGTCATGGAGTTCCATGATGGGTTTATTTATTTGGGCTTCAATCTCCCTTATCTCCCCTACCCGTCCGAATCAATAAATGCACAAAGAAGTTGATGAACACAAATAATTGGATGAGTACCCAAAAGACGATGAGTAAGGTTTTATACAACCGTATTGACTGGAAAGATTGCATCCTTTCTATTGAAGTTTCGCCAAGTGGAAGGTAATTATTATAGAACACCAAAAAGCAGATCAGGAAAGTCAGGAATACATCTAAATAACACAGAATTTTTAAATAAGGATAGGTGCGTGTCCAATAATACAAAAGTGCTTTAATGATTAGCCCAAAAGACAATCCAGCCGCTACGTGCATAAAACCAATAACAAAATAAGTATCGTGCCATTGGATATCGATAGCTTTCGATATATTTATAATTGCATATAGAAATAGAAAAGGAATAGCTCCCAACAAAAACCAATGAAAATTATTCTTTACTGCTTTATTCATCTTCCTACCAAAAACACATAGTTAAAATAAACTATTACCTTTTTTTGTCTGAGTAAACATCACCAAAAAGTAATTTAGTCCCATAAAAAACTGCATCAACATCCACGTGCCGACTCCTAAAGACAATAGAGCGACTGCATTACTACTCAGGCCATTTTCAAAATAACCAAAACAAGTATTATACAATAAAACGACTGTTAGCAAAACGCTTAACATAATATCGAACTTACACATTGGTGGGGATAATGGATAGGCACGTGTTGCGTAGTACAAATAAGCCTTTACTCCTAGCAGCAAAGTGAAGAAAATGCCAATGTGGACTTTAGATGCCACAAACTTAGTATCCCCAGGTTGCATTTCTAGCATAGCATTGCCTAGAAACAATACAGCTACCCAAACAACTGGAATTAAAATTAGCAATGGTAAATGGTACTTTTTACTTTCTTTATCCATAGTACTAAGGTTTAAAATTCTCTATTGTCCTAAAAGTCAAATTAACTCTGGGGTTTTTCACTTTTTTGGTCGGTGGTAATCTGTGCTTCCAATTTTCTTGACAGGCGCCCTTCATTACCAATAGGCTTCCATTTTGTAATATCACAGAATGCGTTTCTTTTGTTTCTTTATGTTTGAAAGCAAATTTACGTTCTGCGCCTAAGGTCACCGAAGCAATCGCTCCATGCTTTTTCAACTCCGGCTCACCGTCACTATGCCAACCCATACCTTCTTCTCCTGTGTGGTATAGATTTAGTAGGCAGGAATTATAGGATTCCTCCGACGCCTTCTCTATCAGATCTTTTATTTCTTTTAATTCAGGTGTCCAAGTCAAGGCAATTTTGGTAGCATTCGAATATCGATAAGGATAGGCTTGATCGCCATACCAGGCAACTTTGCGTTTGGTCACGAACTGTTTGCCAAAAATGAAGGCTTCGTCATTGCGCCATTCAATGTCATTCATTAACACTTCGTAGTAATGCTCTGCTTTATCAAGAGGGATTATTGGACCGTAGTAGATGGCTTCTCCGTCACGAGGGAGGATGTTTGTGGTTGGGTCGGGATTGAAAAGGTCTCTCAACTTTAATTAGTTTGCACTTAATAAAGAAAATATAAAATTATCATAAGTTCAAAGTACTAAACATCTAAAATAGCAATCAGTGAAATTAATAATCAAATTAATTAGTAAACTTGTCTTACAAAATTGTATTTTTTCTCTCTTTCGCTGCAAATTAAACTATCTTTAATTAATTACACATTTTTGTAAAATCATCCGCAATCTTTTCATACTCATCCATAAAGTATGACTTACTTGTAATTGTACTTGAGAATTTTGGGCAGGTATATTTAAAAGCTTTTTTCAACGTGCTACACATTACTTTACTCCAAGCTTTGTATCCTACAATATCATCATCTTGAGTAAACTTTCCCGCATCAATGAGATAGTCTTCTGACTTTATTCTAAAGGCGGTTTTGGTATAAAAAGTCAATTCATAAGAATTGTGAGCTGCAGGAAAATAGTCCATAAATATTAAGACTTCCATTTTGTCAGTTTCGTAAATTTTGGCGGCCCACAGATCATAGGATGAACGTTTTATGTTTTTTCCATAATTTTTAGCAAGTTTATATTTCTTTTCATATACTAAAGTTTCACCATTAATCAGGTAATGCATATTCAGCAATTTACTTGAATGTATTTTTTCCTTTTTCCCAGTTTCTTTGTCCCTGTAAGTAACATTATCAAAAGCTGAAACAAATTCTTCACTTAGTTCCACCGACATTGAGGACCCGTCTTTTAAATTCAAAATCCACTCTCCCTGACCAAATAGATTAAACTGAAAAATGAAGAAAATAAAAAGAAGTGAAAAATTAATTTTTGAAATTCTCTTGTTGCAGACCATATTATTTTTATTTTATTAACAATAATTCTGTAACGAGAATTAATGAAGATTAGTTCTTTTGAATATCAATTCGACTAAAATATTAATTATTCCGTCACTGCTCCATCTTAAAGAAAAAAGTCAGTGGTTGGGTCTGTGCTGAATAGGTCCATAAAGGTTTAATTTGATGATTTAACTACTTTTCTTAGGTGCCTTGTATACGCTGAATAAGCTTAGGCTTCTTAGGAGTTAAATGAACACGTGAGCTATGCTGATTCGATTAACCACCTAAGATAACTAAGAGTATTCCTTCTGTTGACAAGCCACCTAAGAACCTATAGCACCCTATACCAAGTTCACATCCACCCAAGCCTTCACCTCCTCTGGTAATTCCACCTGAACGCTAGTCGACAAGTTATCTACCATCACTAGCCCATCTGCCAATACCTCATTCATGATGTATACCCCAAAATTAGTTACTGCAGACTCCAATCCATCTTGCTTTTCTATTTCGATAACAATCCTATCCGTAACGTTGAAGTCCTTATCCTTTCTAATCGTCTGTATCCGATTAACCAACTCACGTGCCATACCTTCTGCACGCAACTCATCCGTCATACTTACATCTAAAGCTACCGTCAAGTCCGCATCATTAGCCACCAACAAACCAGGGATATCATCCGCTGAAATCTCAAAATCTTCGAGTGTCAATTTTTGCATAGTTCCATTGACATCCAAATCGTAAAATTTATCCTTTTCGACTTTAGTGATGTCATCTTGCGTAAACTTACCCACAGCTTGAGCAACGACTTTCATATCCTTACCCATACGTTTACCAAGGGTCTTAAAATTTGGTTTTATTTTTTTGCTAATAACACCAGCAGTGTCTTCCAGAAACTCTATTTCTTTTACATTCGTTTCGGCTAGTATCAAATCCGCCACTGCATTCACCTGCATCTTAAACTCAGGATTCAATACTGGCAACATGATTTTTTGCAAAGGCTGCCTTACTCTATATTGCTCCTTCTTGCGCAAAGACAAAACCAAAGAACAGATACGCTGTGCATAATTCATCTGCTCCTCTAAGGATGCTTGAATAGCGGATTCATCTGCCGTTGGCATCAAGGCCAAGTGTACAGACTCATGTGCTTCTTGCTTCGTCGCCTCATTCAGATTTTTATACAACCAATCTGCAAAGAAAGGACTGATAGGAGCCATCAACTTGGACACCGTCAACATACAATCATACAAAGTCTGGTAAGCCGCGATTTTATCTTGAGAGTATTCTCCTTTCCAAAACCGTTTCCTATTCAATCGTACATACCAGTTACTCAAGTGATCTTCTACAAAAGCCTGAATTTTTCTACCCGCCTTCGTCGCTTCATAATCCGCGTAGTCTGCATCCACTTCCTTGATCAGATTATTCAAAATAGACAACACCCATTGATCTATTTCTGAGCGATCACTAACAGGAATTCTATCCTCAGCATACACAAACTTATCGATGTTCGCATACACAGAGAAAAACTTGAAGGTATTGAACAAAGTCCCAAAGAATTTATTTCGCACTTCGATTACACCTGCCTCATCAAATTTCAAATTGTCCCATGGATTCGCATTCGTGATCATATACCAGCGATTGGTATCTGCGCCATTTTCAGAGATAGCCTTAAATGGATCAACAGCGTTTCCCAAACGCTTCGACATCTTCACTCCATTCTTATCCAGCACCAAACCATTCGATACTACATTCTTATAAGCCACCTTATCGAATACCATCGTAGAGATAGCGTGCAAAGTATAAAACCAACCCCTCGTTTGATCGACTCCTTCCGCAATAAAATCTGCAGGATAGTTACGCTCAAATACGTCGGCGTTTTCCATCGGATAGTGCCATTGCGCATAAGGCATCGACCCAGAATCAAACCACACATCTATCAAATCCAATTCCCGCGTCATCTTCTGACCATCCTCCGTCACGAGTACTACATCATCTATATACGGTCTGTGCAAATCCTTCGGCACCTCTTGATTCATCCCCAGCGCCGCATTTGCTTTTTCTATTTCAGCCCCTAATTCTGCTATGTTCCCGATACACTTCTCTATGCTACCATCTTCTGTTCTCCAGATGGGCAATGGGATACCCCAAAATCTAGTTCGAGACAAGTTCCAATCATTCAAGTTCTCTAGCCACTTTCCAAAACGACCTTCTCCTGTAGACTTCGGCTTCCAGTTGATTGTCTTGTTCAGCTCAAACATACGCTCCTTCATAGAAGACGTCTTGATAAACCAAGAATCCAATGGATAATACAAGATAGGCTTGTCCGTTCTCCAACAGTGTGGATAATTGTGCTCGTACTTCGCTACATTAAAGGCCTTATTATCGGTCTTCAATCGGATAGCGATATCAATATCTACGTTTTTAAAATCCTCTTGATCTTTATAGTTCTTCACATAACGATTAGAAAATTCACCCGCCGTAGGAATAAACTTACCCTCCTTATCTACCAGTGTAAGCGCGCCTATTCCTGCGTCCTTAGCCACTACCCTATCATCCGCACCAAAAGATGGCGCCGTATGAACGATACCCGTACCATCTTCCGTAGTCACGAAATTTCCAGGGATGACTCTAAAGGCATCCGTATGCCCATGCAAGTCTTCTATCTCATTTCCTAGATCGAGCAATTGTTCATATCGGATATCCAATAGATCCGCCCCTTTGATAAATTCACTCTTACTTTGAATCTCAGGCTTCCCTTTTCCTTCAAACCACTTCCCTACTAGCTCATTGGCCAGTATCACACTTACAGGCAGCTCCGTATATGGATTCAAGGTTTTGATCTTCACATAGTCAATCTTCTTCCCTACCGTCAATGCCGTATTAGATGGCAAAGTCCAAGGCGTAGTCGTCCATGCCAAAAAGTAAACCTGCTCCGCCTCATCTTCAAACAAAAACGCAGACTTCTCATCGCGCACTACTTTGAATTGCGCCGCAATCGTCGTGTCTTTCACATCCTTATAGCAGCCTGGCATATTCAGCTCCGCCGTACTCAGCCCCGTTCCCGCAGCAGGAGAATACGGCTGCACCGTCAGCCCCTTATACATCAAGTCCTTTGAGTACAATTGTTTGAGCAACCACCATACAGACTCTATATATTCATTTTTATACGTGATATACGGATTGTCCAGATCCACCCAGTAGCCCATACGCCGCGTGATATCATCCCAGATATCCTTGTACTGCATCACCGTCTCGCGGCACTTCGCATTATATTCATCCACCGTGATCTTCGACCCGATATCCACTTTGGTGATGCCCAGTTCTTTCTCCACCGCCAACTCGATAGGCAGACCATGCGTATCCCAGCCCCCTTTTCGCTCCACACGCTTCCCTTTCATAGTATGATAGCGGCAGTACAAATCCTTAATCGTACGCGCCATCACATGATGTATCCCTGGCTTCCCATTCGCAGACGGCGGCCCCTCATAAAACACAAAACTATCCTCCTTCGGGCGCTGCGAAATACTCTTCTCAAAGATTTCATTCTCCTCCCAATACTTTCTCACCTCATCATCGATTGCTGGCAAATCCAGACTTTTATATTCCTTGTACATATCCGTAATTTCTATTTATTGAAGTGTCTGCAGAGAATCCACCTCTTAGCTTCTATAAGCCTACAAACTCAAGCCGCAAAGATAGTCAAAATGCCCTTTCCATGAAAGAGGTATACATAGATGATTTAGGCCACAATATGATGCCCTATATTTCTTTAAAGTAAGATTATTTGTTGGGGCGTCCCAGAGGCTATCCTTCAAGGCAAGACCGCTTGGGACTGGGTCGTCCGTTTGTATTCAGCAGCCACTCAGGCTGTGCTGTTATCGAATCGTGATGTCTTCACTCATCCGTTCAGCCAGCTCTCTTCGGGCAGCACTAGCCTTCTTGACTACTTCATATCACTTCCACCCCTCGCCCAAAAAAATATTAACATTGTATTCTAGTTATTTATTACAAGAATTGTTCAGAAACTGAACAATTGATTCCGCTACAAACTCAAGCTTTACAGATTCCAACTTAGAAGCAATTTCTTCTTTACTTAACTGTATAGATTCACTTTTAGCTGTATACTTCAGGGCAAGTTTCTTTTGGTTTCTGTTTATTAAAAAGGTGATGGGAATAAGACCAACTAAAAAAGTGTTGACTATCATGATCAAAAAAGAAGAAAGATCAACGCTATTATAAGAAGAAAGTAATGGTGTATACAAAGTATTGAGGGCAACAATAAACAACATCATAATATTGATATACAATATCTCTTTCCCTACTGTCCATGTACGCTCGTCTTGAAGTTTTGGAAACCAAACAGGAATAATATATAAAAACAAGCTTGTCACAAAAAATGTAATCACACCATACCCAAATATCATTAAACTTCCGGAGGTGCTTTGTAGACCATGTAAACCAAATGGTCTAAACACAAAAAGAAACAAACCCACAAACACCCCAGTACATAAAGCAATAAGTAAAGACTTTTTATTTGCTTCCCGAGAAGGATATGGTTTCTTTAAAAAACTAAACATACTCAACAGAACATGGTTTGGGTTTACTGTTTTCTCCTCTTGCTTAACGGTCTTTTTTTGATTGACTTTTCCTCTAACTAACGACTCTCTCTCTCTTGCTGACTTTCTTTTTGATCCAGGCTCTTGCTCTTGCTGATTTTTCCGAGTGAGCGATAGTAAGGAATTCCGCCTTAGCGGGATGCCCGTTAGGGCCGAAATGAACATGGAGTCCTGAATAGCGCGACGGCTGACCTTTTCGTCAGGCGGCACTCCCAAAAAAACATTACCATTCTAGCTGTAAAACAATATAAAGGCCTGCATCAAAGCCTATAATAAAGCATTCTTTGCTCAATAAGACAAATAAATCATAAGGAAATGTTAACAAGTTGGGAGAGTCGTTTGTTGATTTGGCGGAATAGGTACTTTCGTCCCTTGTCTCTAATATATTATGAAAATATGAAAAATATAATTCCTCGTTCGCCTAATCCTGCAACCTATAAAAAAACTTAGTTAGTCGATGGCTGAAGCCATCGATTCTATTCTAGTATCCAGCTTCGCGAAACTATTTTAAGAAAGCTAAATCATAATTCACAGAAATAATTGAGTTAAAATCACTATATTTATTTCGGACAAAACACCCTGACATGAATGGTCATAAGATTACTAACCAAAATGCCATCCACTTTATCACACCCACAATAGTTGGATGGATTGACATCTTTACTAGAAAAATTTATAAAGACATTATTATTGATAGCTTGAAATATTGCATTGCAAACAAAGGCCTCTCATTACACGCGTATGTTATTATGAGCAATCATTTGCATCTTATGATTTCAGCGAAAAAAGGTTTTAAATTGTCGAATATTATTCGAGATTTCAAAAGTCATACTGCACAAGAAATGATAAAATATATTGTGCAGAACCCAAAAGAAAGTAGGCAAGCATGGATATTAAACTTATTAAAATATTATGCAAAACACAATTCAAATAATGCACGATATCAACTCTGGAAAAAAGATAACCATCCTATTGAATTAGCGACTCCCAAATGAACAAAGGCTAGATTCGATTATATCCATCTAAATCCTGTGCGCGCAGGCCTAGTGTCAGAGCCAGAACACTATGTTTATTCAAGCGCGAAAGATTATATTTTGCTTGAAGATGGTTTGTTGCCAATAGAAAAGATTGATGCGGACTATTATAATGTGTATCCTTGATACTAGAATGGCATCAATGGCTGCAGCCATTGACGAACGGGGTTAAATAATAGTCCACAACTTCCTTTTTGAAGCTTGTACTATAGTGAGTTATCC
>CAYWOZ010000047.1:0-19298 GCA_964458675.1 uncultured Saprospiraceae bacterium | reverse complement strand
AAGGATAAAAATTTTGTGGTTTTTGATACCATGGAACAAGCGGAAAATATAGATAGGATAAATCAAGATCAACTAAAGAGTTTAGATACGGCTAAAGTTGGCTTTGATATTACAGTATTCAATCAAGGAACGGTGGCTAAGGATTCAGTTAATATAGAATTATACCTACCTGAATCTGCAAAAAAAGAAACCAACTCTGGCTTCATTGCTCAAGTTGATGAAAAAAATGTGGCTGTTTATGATGCTGAAGATTCTTTTGCCTCCAATAGACAAACCTCAATAGAGTCAGAGCCTAGAAAACAAAATAGTAATACTTATTATATAGACGGAGTGGCTGTTGAGGGAAATCTTGCAACAGAAACAAATACGTCCGAAAAAATCATCATTACGGAGGACATTAAATTTTCAGCAGTAGCCGATATCGTATCTTCCGAAGCAGAAGTTATTGCTACAGATAAAAACTCGGATGATAAAGCCGAAAGCTCTGAAGGTAAATCTGCGAAAGAATCTGAGGCCGTAAATGCCTCTCCAACACCTTCTAGTCCAAAGGCTGAAGCGAAACGAAGCGTTTCTGATATTGCTGCCGATTTAGACACAAATCTTAAAACAGTTACTGGCTTCGTAGTAGATAATCACGGAGAATCTTTGATTGGTGCAAACGTCTTCAACACAGCGCATAATAGTGGAGTTGTTTCAGATGTTAATGGAGCATTTACTATAAAAGTCCCAAGCGATGTAAATACGCTAATGATAGACTACACTGGATTTGAAGGAATAGTAGTAGATATTCCTGCCAATAATGCTATTAATGCTCAATTATTCGAGAAACAAGTGCTATCAGAAGTAGTCGTATCAGGCCTAGGAAAAGATAATGACAATCCTCAGCAACCCTCAGAATCCGCTACCTCAATCGACGGAAATTCTGCCTTTAAAAAATATATCAAATCCAATTTGGTATTTCCTTCGGAGGCGAAAGATGCCAATATAAAAGGCAAGGTTGTTTTGCTATTTAATGTGGATGCTGATGGTACTCCGGTGGATATTGAGGTCAGTAAATCTCTTGGCTATGGATGTGATGTTGAGGCTATACGTCTTCTTCGCGAAGGTCCGAAATGGAAGCAAGGTGATTTGGGGGAGAAGAATAGTGTGGTGGTAAGGTTTAGGTAATTTCTCTTATTGCCCATCTCCCCCTTCGGGTACTCCTCCGAGGAGGAGAATTTTGGGTATTGGGTTTTGTTTGGGATTGTGCATCAATTTTTACTTTGTCTTTTTGTTTTTGTGTTTTTTTCTTCCCCTCCTTTGGAGGAGTGCCCTCAGGGCGGGGAGGTTAATCCGTTGTGGTCTCTGCAAAGGCTGGGTGCGCGTGCAACCACTCCATTGTTTCATCCAGTTTTCGAAAAATATTTATAACTGGAATGTGAATCATAGTCAAACCAAGAGACTCTAGATATTTGTCTCTCTTTGCATCGTATTCTTTTTTATTGTCGTGGCTCTTTCCATCAATTTCTACCACGGCTTGGCAATTGCCGCAATAAAAATCAACGATGTAGTTTCCTATTATTTTTTGTCGGTCGAAGTCGTATCCTTTGAACTGGCCTCTTTTTACTCGGTTCCAGAAAAGGACTTCTGATAGGTTTTTGGCGTTGCGAAGGGCGCGGGCTCTTTCTTTGAGTTTTGGATTATAAGGGAGGGAGAAGTAATTTTAGGAGTTGCGTTTTTTGCCCACCTCACCCTTCGGGGACTCCTCCTGAGGAGGATAATTTTGGGTGGTGCGTTTTCGTGGAGTCTTTGCGTGTCTTTTTTGTTTCCTTTTTGTCATTGGTTTTTGCTGTTCTTCTTTGACGTGTACCTAGGTGTACTCTTTTGCAATATACTAATTATGTTGCTTTTGTTTAGGGTGGGGAGTTTCGGCGGGTAGGCGCGATAAGGATAGTAAGGGTGCCACCTAGTGCGGGAGGTATGGAGAATGGCTGGTGGCAGTCTAGATAAAAAATGGGCTTTTTCTGGCCATCTTTTTTATCTAGACGGGAACGGATGTGGACCCCTGTATAGCCTGGTACCGAGGCTCTTTCGCCGAGGTGATCGCCCAAATAATACTTTTAAAAAAGACATTTATCTATCTGAAAATCACTATTTTTGTGTAAAATATAGAAAGCATGTTTGAAAGTTTACAGGAAAAATTGGATGGCGCGTTTCAGACGCTGAAGGGAAATAGCAAACTTACGGAACTCAATGTAGCTCAGTCGATTAAAGAAATCAGACGGGCCCTCGTGGCAGCAGATGTCAACTATAAAATAGCTAAAGAATTTACGGATAAGATAAAAGAGGAGGCGCTCGGATCGCGTAATATCCTCAAGGAGGTGAAGCCGGGTGAGATGATGGTAAAGATCGTGCAAGATGAGATGGTCAAGCTCATGGGTACGCAATCAGTCGGAATCAATGTCAAAGGAAATCCTGGTGTGGTGCTCGTGTCTGGACTGCAAGGATCGGGTAAAACAACCTTTTGTGGTAAGCTCGCTTTGTTTCTTAGAGAGAAACGGAAGATGACACCCCTTCTCGTGGCCTGTGATGTATATAGACCAGCGGCGATAGATCAGTTATCTGTGCTCGCGGAACAAGTGGGTGCAAAGGTGTTTAAAGATATAGACAGTAAGGATCCAGTGAAGATAGCTGGGGACGCCATCGCACATGCTAAGGTGCATGGATTTGATGTGGTTATTGTGGATACTGCGGGTCGTCTAGCTGTGGATGAAGAGATGATGACGGAGATAGAAAATGTGAAGAAGGCAATTACTCCAAACGAGACTTTGTTTGTGGTGGATGCCATGACGGGGCAGGATGCGGTGAATACTGCAAAGACCTTTAACGAACGAATTGACTTTGATGGTGTCGTGGTGACTAAGATGGATGGTGATACTCGTGGGGGTGCGGCATTGTCTGTAAAATATACAGTCGGTAAGCCTATCAAGTTTGTCAGTATGGGGGAAAAGATGGATACGCTAGATGTGTTCCATCCAGATAGAATGGCACAGCGTATCTTGGGTATGGGAGATATCGTGTCTTTCGTAGAGAAAGCACAGGCGAATTTTGATGAGAAAGAGGCGAAAAGACTGGAGCAGAAATTTAAGAAGAACAAATTTGACTTTAATGACTTCCTTGGTCAGCTCAACCAAATCAAAAAAATGGGAGATATGAAATCACTCGTTGGGATGATTCCTGGTATGGGTAAGGCACTCAAGGATGTAGATATAGATGATAACGCTTTTCTAAAAGTAGAATCTATCATACATTCTATGACTCCTCATGAAAGAGGAAATCCTGATACATTGAATATGAATCGCAAGAAGCGTATCGCCCTTGGTTGTGGTAGAAGCATTCATGAAATAAATGCCTTCGTAAAGCAGTTTGAGCAGATGCGAAAGATGATGCACAAATTGTCTACTGGTAAAGGGATGGGAAATATGATGAAGCAATTCGGTGCGATGCAGGGTCGCAAATAATGCATTACGATATTATCATTATTGGTGGAGGTGCTGCGGGTTATTTTTGTGCGGCTAACTTAGATTTACCTCCTGAATCAAAAGTGGCGATACTTGAGAAAGGTCGTGACAGTCTAGCTAAGGTTCGCGTCTCTGGCGGTGGTCGATGCAATGTAACACACGCATGTTTTCAGAATAGTAAGTTGCTTAAGAATTATCCTCGGGGCGCTAGTTTTCTGCGAAAAGGCTTTGCTGAATTCGCTTGTATTGATACGGTGCAATGGTTCGAGTCTCGTGGAGTGAAGACAAAAACAGAATCAGATGGAAGGATGTTTCCTGAAAGTAATTCTTCTCAGTCTATCATAGATTGTCTCCAATCCAGTATATCTCCTTCGGTAGACATTCATCATGTTACAGATGTGGTTGGTGTTTATGTACAAAAGGACGATGTGAATCGATTTCGTATTAAAACGAAAGATGGAAATGAGTACAACTGTGAGAGATTGGTCGTTGCTACTGGTAGTAATGTACGTGTTTGGAAAATACTAGAACAATTAGGACATAGTATAGTGAAGCCTGTCCCCTCTCTCTTCACTTTTCACATAGACGATGAGCGGATTAAGGATTTGCAAGGCTTGTCTGTACCTAATGCGTCTGTAAGAATCAGTGGAGAAAAATTGGTCAATGAGGGGCCTTTGTTGATTACCCATTGGGGGCAAAGTGGCCCAGCTATATTGAAATTATCTGCCTTTGGTGCTCGAGTCTTAGCAGAGAAGAATTATCAATTTGAGCTTGAAGTCAATTGGTTGGGGAAGAAGCAAAGAGTGGTGCTGAAAGAGTTGGAGGATATCATAGAACTAATGAGCGCTAAAATCATTCTTAGCAATGCTCAATTTGGAATCCCCTCTAGGTTATGGGAGCGTCTATGTAATGCTGCTAGCCTGCAAGCGCATATGCGATATCGGGATCTCAATGAAAAGAACAAAGTCAAGCTACTCGCTCAATTGTGTGCCTCTCGATTTAATGTCACCAAAAAGAGTACCTTTAAAGAAGAATTCGTAACTGCTGGAGGGGTGAATACTGCTGAATTAGACCCACTTACTTTTGAAAGCAAATTTGTATCAGGATTGTTTCTTGCGGGTGAGATTTTGAATATAGATGCAGTTACTGGCGGGTTTAATTTTCAGGCAGCATGGACTGGTGGGTACTTGATAGCGAAGGCTTTGAAGGGTGGTTGATAGTTAAAAATGAACACCTCTAGCCAATAGCCAAGCTTATAACTTATACCTAAACTACACGTTTAATCTAAAAAGAAGAAAAATGTCCGATATACCAACGGTAAACATAATACAATCCGTAGCTATCTTAATCGATGGAAACAACATAGAAAGGTCCTTGCACAGCATGACCAATGATGACAACGTCATGATCAACTTTGATAACCTTATCCCTAAGTTATTGAAAGGAAGAGGCTTGAGTAGATTAATCTATTTCCGAGAAGGAAATCAGATAAGCTCTAAGCTTGCAGACCGACTATTGAACAATTATATGGGATCTGTAGTCCCTTGTCATAAATCAGCGGATATTCCATTATCTATAAGCGCTACTCAGATAGCAAGAAAGGTGGATACTATCATTATCCTTTCTGGAGATTCTGACTATGTAGAGCTAGTAAGGCACTTGAAAGGAGAAGGAGTAAGAATAGAGATTGCTGCAGTAAAAGCTACGACAGCACAGATACTAATAGACGAATCCGACCACTTTATTGAGATTAATGAAGAGGATAGTTTTAGTCTGAGTCCAAAGAGAGGATCTTCTAATAAACGAGTAAATACTAAACCTAGAACAGGAATCAGCCGAAAACCAAGCACTAATAAATCAGTAAGTCAAAGACCCACAAAAAAGGAGGAAAAGGTAGATAGTAAAAAAAAAGACGACGCTAGAAGCAACAAGAAAAAGGAATCGAAATCTTCTAAATCCAAAAGTACCGCAAAGCAAAAAACAAAAAGTGTTCCTAGAAAATCTGCAAAACCAAAAAAAGAGGCTAAGCCTTCTAATCAAAAAGGGAATACTAACTCGAATAAAAAATCAGCCTCTAAAAAGCGAGGCGCAGCTAAAGAAAGAAAATCTGGTGTTGTAAAAAAGCCTATTGCAAGAATAGAACCTCTAGATGATTTTAGTTATTAACTTTTTATATTTAAAGCCGAATAATTTAAAATTGTTATAGCTTTATAAACTTCCTATTAAGAATTCCTTCTGAGTTTTGCATGGAGACAAAATATATTCCAGGTGCTAAATCATTCACGTAAATTGGTGTAGAACCATCTAAATATTGTCGATCAGGATACAAGTTACGAACTAAAGAACCAAGGGCATCATATATTTTGAAGTTCACTTTCGAATCGCTTGGCGAAACAAAGTTGATTTGAAAGGCGTCATCAACCAAATTAGGTACTACCTCTAGTTGGTATTTCTGCTCATCTAATGTATTGGTGCTCGTGACCTCAAACCCTATATACTCAAAGCTTGCTTCTCCTCTAAATCCAAAATTCTCATTATCAAAGATTACATTTCCATCATAATCAACAAATAATATTTCACCTGAATTCATACCATCTCCATAATCATCCTCTATAACAAATGTGAAACAATCATTATTCTCGAGATAGAAGCTAATTTGAGATTCCTCAAGTGATTCAAGATAAGTGATAGATGTCACTATGTCGCCATTACTATTTTCCACCCACCATCTGGTATTATCGTCTTTTGCAAATAAATCTGATTTTACAATTAAGGTCAATGCATTCCGTGCTTCTTGGACGTGGACAAAAGTTAGCTCTTGAATATTATTTTCCGTCACGTCATCAAGATCATCTACCATAACAGTAACCTTATCACTATCTACAAATTCTTGTAGTTCAATAACTCCTAAATCGACATTAATACTTTCACCAGGTGAAAGAATAGAATTTATTGATTTATTATTGATGAGAAAATTATCACTATCAAAGACTGACACATTAAATGAATTGATATCTTTTGTCCCACTATTTAAAACGGTAAAATTGATATTCGCACTTATACAAATACTATTTGTTTCTTGACTTGGTCTAAGTACTTGAAGATCTTTAACGTTAGAAATGGTATTACATTCTTGAATAATTTCAATAATTTCCTGTAAGTCATTTTCAAAAATATCGGCAATGTTTTGAAAAGTTCTTGGACAAATTACATTGGTAGTAGGTACTCCAAATGTTGCAAAATTTTCAATGAATGTATCATCAATATTATCTGGGTTAAAGATCGGATAGGGTACATTTTTAGTCCAGTCTCCAAAAGGATTTTCTACTAAATCTGAATCAGATGTAAGAGTATCAGTCTCCACAAAAAATATCATCAGTTGATCAGTTCCATTCGGGCCATAGGTATTATAGAGCTGTATTAACCTTTCCTCCTCAAGTAAAGTCCAACAGTTAGAACACCAAGTAGCAAAGGCATCTACAATAACTACTTTATCATCATTTAGATAAGAATATAGGTTGTGTGATTCTCCATTGATATCATTCAATGTGAAATCGGGAACCATTTGAGCAAAGGCTCCAAAAGAAGTGATTAATAATATAATATATGTGCTAATGTATCTCACAATAATTAAAGCAACTTAAACTTTTTCTAAAGAAATGAAAATATTATCGGTTCAATATAATATCTCCTTTAAATACCTGCACGTTACCATCAACGAATTCAACTTCGGCTACATAAACATAAACGCCAATATTTGCATTTTGATTCCTAAATCTGCCATCCCAACCATTTATTTCCTCATTTACATTAAAGTTTTTATTGGTAAACACTTGATTCCCCCATCTATCATATATTTTTAGTTGTAATATCTGGGATACATTATTGGTTCCTAAAGGAAAATAAAAGTCATTCACACCATCTCGATTAGGAGAAAATACATTAGGAAAGTAAATCTCATAAAATTGATCTACCTGGATTGTCACGTTATCAGTAACTGAGCAGCCTTTTACATCTATTGCCACTAAAGAATAAGTGGTAGTCTGTGAGGGAGCCACCAACTGAAACAAACAAGTGTCACAGATTAGAGAGGTAGAATCAGAACTTGTCCACTGAAAGGCTTCAAGCGAATCAATACTAGCAAAGGTTGCACGAATTGGAGTTTGTTCTCCAAGCCTTATTGTTTTATCTCCTTGCGCATCTACATTTATGAATGAGGGTAATACAGAAAGATCCAAGGTAACAAGGCTGTCACAGTCTTGAACTGTCTTAAATAATTCTGTATAGATTCCTGCTTGACTAAGTATTTGAGTTCCAAAAATAAATTGTTCGGCTTCACAAATAGTCTCTGAAATAAACATTTCAAATGAAGGGTTAACTGATACCGTGGTAATTACCGTACTATCACAATTCTGATTTGAAACTAATACCTCTGTATACACTCCCTCCTCTAAAACTTCTTGGTTGCTTAATTGAAATGGTTCATTATCACAAATGGTTACGGATTGTTCTGTGATAATTTCAGGAATTTCAAAAAGAAATTCATCTGATAATGAACAAATATCGTTTCCTTGATTTGCTAGTAACTGATATCTGGCGGGATCAACTTGATCATCTGGAATAATGTAGTTTGGATTCGTTTCTCCAACCAAAGCAATCCCATCTTTATACCATTGATAAGTAAAATCTTCCTGTCCTTCTAAAATGAAATTAACGTTATTTTGACATGGGTTACCTTGTATCTGTGGTTGCTCTCCAAAATCAACTGCACGTGCCAAAATAAGGTTATCAAAAAAATAGTAATGTTCAAATGGATTTGAAGCACAATTTGGTCCAATCACAACTACGTCTAAATCGCGAGTCGGAGTAAAAGTTATAACTGCATTTACCCATTCATTTACACCAGAAACAACCGTAGAACCCAATTGTTCGTAGCCATTCACATTTAGTGGACATCCAATATCCGGGTTTCCATTTCCAAAAGGAAGTATACCTTGAGTATTACAACCATCGGCACCAAAAATACTGAGTTCAAAATTTGGTGAGACGTTGGGAGCAAGAAAGCCAACCCACATATCTAGAATATAAAGCACATCTTTTTCTAATGGTTCTATTAAACAAGTTCCAGTATACTCCTTAAAATTTGGGTTAGCACCTCTTCCATTTCTAAATCCTACACACCCTTCTCCGTCAGGCATCGGCAATGGTACTGTTCCTTGTATAACGGGATGTGACAATAAACCACATGTATGCATATAATCTGTGGTAGCAGCACTTGCTTGAATCCATGATACGGCCCTATTTAACTCAGCTTCATTAGTAGGGCAGCTGGTTTGGTCTTCAAATGAAGGATTTGGTATGAGCGAAGAAGAAACAATCAATGGGCATTCGCAATCCTCGTCATTAATATCAATGAGCCCATCTCCATCATCATCTATTCCATTATCGCATATCTCACTAGTTTGAGCGGTCAATTCTATAAATGTGACAAGGCTTGAGAGACTAAAAAAGAAGAAAAATATTAAATTTCGGATTACAAATTTTCTCAAAATACTTATTTTATCTGTTTTATTTGATTTCGTTTTAAAATTATGCAAAATGCTGATACTAATTTCAAAATAAATCATTTAACTTTACGTAGACAATATATAGAAAATCATTACTTTAAGTATTTTTAAAAAGCACTTTGTCTAACTATATACAAAATCAAATATACTAATGGGTGAAATGATAAAATCTTTTTGCAAAACCTGCAATTACAAACAAGACAATCTTAGTATTGGCTTTGGTTTTGACTTCACTAGAGGCTCAATGATGCCTGCATTTTGTGAGACTTGCACCAAATTACAGCTAGCAGATATGACGGATGAAAATGCAACCTGCAAAATCCATAAAACACCCATTCAGTTCTATCATGATGATGATTCCCTGGTCCAAGAAGCTAACCTGGATAAAAACCAAGCTGTTGTAGAATGGGAAGGAGCTTATATCTTAAAAGGAAAGTATAAATGTCCTCAATGCAAGGAACATACCCTCAAATTTACTAACAAAGGGATTCATTGGGATTAAACATTATTATTTAATCAAGTGCATATCAAAGCTCGCTTTCTTTGGATGAGAAGATGCTGTCTTACTTGACTCAGCCACTATAAAGTATCTTGTTATTTTATCCTTATCAATTTCAATTGAAAAGGTTTTATCATCCGCTATGGTGTCTCCATATTCTCCCTGATCTTTCATCTCTTTCTTAAAAGTACGCCCTACTTGATGCTCCTTGTAGAAGACGTGCACTCTTTCCGCATTTTCTACCCTTGCACTAACTACAATGGTACTATCTGATGCTATAGTATGATTAACAGAACTAATTGTAGGATCTTCCTTATTCATCAATGGATGCGCCATCAGTGCCTTTGCTCTTTCATCCATCAATTGTGTAATACCAATTATTGCAGACCTTCCTACATGAACAGTCTCATGCAAATTCATTTTAAATTGATCATAAGGGTAAAGTCTTTGTTCATCTGACTTAACATAAAAATCAATACTACTTTGTACTTGTTTCGCACGTGTCTTATATTTACCACTAGCGAATTGTTCCTTTACTATAGTTTTGATATGAGCTAAGTACATCTTGCGATACAAATCATTTGAGAGCAACTTGCTAATCAGGGGTCTTTTTTCATTTTTGTAGTGAGTAAACAAACTCATTTCTATTAATTCCTCATCCGTCATTTGTTTATTAGACTCTCCGCTCAACCTAAAACCTCCAAATGCCATATTCATATCCCACATAATAGGGTGAAAAATACCTAAAGTATCTTGATATAAATAGTAGTTGTGAGAAAGTTTACCTGTATAACTATCTAAGTTCACCAAGACATTATTGAACGCTAACATCCAAAGACATTCGTCTACATCAAGCATCTCATCTATCTTTTCTGTTTTATTGCTCAACTGATCCATCAAAGAAATAAGCGGTTTCCAAGTATTATCGCTTTTTAGCTCATAGTTATTTTCGTAACATATAGAATCCTTGCCCTGATACATCAATGCTGCAAAGTCTCCAGTCAAACACTTAGAACTGGCTTTAGGATTAATAGATTGTTTTATGTCCAAAGGATCACACTTTATCAATTCCCCTTTACTAGAACCAAAATGATGTTTTAAAAAAGCTTTATCAACCGACTCTACGCTATTGTACAAACCCATATATTCATCATTGACATATAAACGAGCATAGTTGCACTTGGAGGCGTGGGTGTAGTTTCTTGCCACCTCGTAGGCTAGAGTCTCTCTAATAAAACTTGGATCTCTGAATACATTAGAAAGCTTTATAGTATTATACTTTCCAGGAATTTTTTGGCCTTTTATCTTGTGATTCAGTTTGATGTTAAATGGCAACTTAGTTTGACCGTTTCGCTTTACACTAAAGTAGGAACTGTTCCCCTTATATCGCACTCCAACGCTATCATAGGTTACTCCATTTAATTTAAGGGTTGCCGTTACTCTTTTCTTTTTGCCTTGATCTTTGAATTTAGCTAGGATATCTGCCCAGTTTTCTTGCTTGAATTCTAACCTTATTTCCTTAACAGAATATAAGTCATAAAAATCCTGAGCATTAGCAACTAAAGGAAGCAATAAGAAACCAATCATTGCTAATAGGCAAACTAAAATGCGATTCTTTAACAGGAAATACATAGCCATATAAACAAAGTACTACTAGTGATTCAAATCATCTAAAGATGAGGTGTGAGTTTCCACTACATAATTTGAAGGAGAAAAAGCAACAGCTCCTTTATTTTCGGCTACTATGTAATATTCTATATCTTTCATTCCTTTTGGTGGCAATACACGAACTCCAAATACATTGTCGTTTGCTTTTCCATCATTAGAATTGCCATCGTCCATCATTTGTGCGCTTTTGAAAATTCCAGCCCCCCCAAACCGGTACATGATTTTTACATTCTTAGCAAATTTTTCAACTCGGGCCGTAATGGAAAAATCCGACATGTCCGTGCCAGCTTTTGATCTACTTTCTACTGTCACTTCACTTATCTTTACAGGTAAAATGGCTAATGCAGGATGCTTTTTTAGGAAGGAAGCTCTTTTCTCCATTAATTCTTGAATTCCTGGAATTCTACTTTTCTTACCAACTGTTGAAGTCAAACTCTTTTCATAGTCAGCACCTTCATAAAACCTATTCTTATCCTCGTACAAAGGCACATTTATAAGCCTTTGCAATTCCTGAGCTCTTTCTAAGTATTGACCTTTTCTAAAGTTTTCGTTTAAAATAGTTCGTACATGAGATAGGTATGCTAATTTATAAGATTCATTAGAAAGCAATTTCGAAATTAATGGCTTTGTAGGATTATCTGCATGTAATAATGGATCAAGCTGTTGCAGGCCATCAAGATTAAGATCTGATCCACTTCCGATGTTTTTATATGACCCAAAAGCCAAGTTCAAATCCCAAATTATTGGATTGAACAAACCATTCTCATCCTTATACAAATAGTAGTTCTCGGAATGGTCGCCTGTATAACTACTTAAGTTTACCAATACATTATTATAGGCCAACATCCAAAGTGCTTGATCAACGTTTAGAATCGATTCGATCTTTTCTGGAGTTTTGTTCAAGGTTTTTGTTAGCATTTGTAAATCCTCCCATCCGCTGTCAGACATAAGCTCAAAGTGAGAGTTAGTGCAGTTGATATCTTGTTCATATTCCAAGTTGCCAAAAATATCTTTTTTACATCCTGACATCGACTCCTTGGAAAGATCAGGCTCACATTCTAGAAATGTATTTTCACTTGATCCAAAATTCTTTTCCAAAAATTGATCACTAACACTTTCTACATTCACGAACAAACCATAGTAGCTATCGTTTACAAATACTTTTACATAATTGGCCTTTGGGGCAGGCATGTACTTTCTTGCAATTTCAAAACCAAGTACTTCTCTGACCATACTTGGGTCTCTTTTTGCATTGGATAGCTTGATTGTTTTGTAGCCTTGGTGATTTTGACTACGATCAATAAAATTAAGTTGAATTTGTAGAGCATTTCTTTTAGACCCAGTGGTGAAGGACTTTTGACCTCTAAACCGAACACCTACATTTTTGTAGGTTTGTCCATCTAGTTTTGCTTGTGCAAGCATGAGGTTGTTTCCATATAACCTAAGAGAATCTAATTCTTCTGACCAGTTAGAAACTTTAAAGTTCACTCTAAGTTCTGCTACTCTATCCGTATCGTAAAAATCATCTTTTTGCTGAGCAAATAAAGAATTGCTTGAGAATAAAGAACTACTCAAAATAAGTAGGGTAATCATTGAAATAGCTAAGATCTTCATGTATGTATGCATATAAACAAAGCTAGTAAATATAGCAATTATTCTGTATTAATAGCTCGTTTAATTTGCGCAAAAAGTAGGTTTCAGGCTAATATATCTCGTATATGTAACCCAATATTTATCAACATGATAGCTATTAAGGCAAGAGAGCCAAAGCGAATAAGGGTCTTATTCTCACTTAGAAAAGAATCTCCTTGATTAGTTTTTATCACTCCGCGTGAAAATAAGTACAGATAGATACCCGCTAACAAGAACAATATTTCAAAAAATAGGCCTAGATATGTAGTCATTAGAAGCTTAGTTTTTCCTCAAAAAAACCCGTTTTTTTATTCTTTTTAACCTTATCCCAGTCAAAATATCTTCCATTCATACACACATAAACGCCAGGGGATAGAACTTGTGCAAAAGCTAATGAAGAACCCAGATTAAAAAATCCATCGGAAGAGGTACCAAACGCGTAAGGAATCATGGCTCCAGTAAGGACTATTGTTTTATCCTTAATTTCTGATTTGGCAAGACGTGCAGCCGTTTCTGCGATTGTATCGGTACCATGGGTGATGATAATTTTATCGAACTTTGATTTAAGACAGTTGTAGGCAATCATGTCTCTATCTTCGTCAGTCATCTCGAGGCTATCCACCATCATCAGCGTACGAACGTTTATGTCAAGCGTACATCTTCCTCTATCAAACATACCTTTAAGATGCGTCTCTTTAAAGTATAGATCACCAGTGATAAAATTGTACTCTTTATCAAAAGTACCACCAGTAACAAAAACTTGAATCATATTGGTAAATTAAAACATTCCTTTTAGAACACCGCTATGGCGAAGATACCATATCCCAACAAAAATCAATACGATCAATAAGATTAAAAAACCAATTTTTATCCAACTTGTTGGTTTCTGACCATAGACTCGACCTGTTTGACCATTTATCAAAAAGCGGTAGATTTTATTTTGATAAGTGTAGGAGCATATCCAGAATGGTAGGACGATATGTTTATAGGTTTGAGCAGTTTTATTACTAGACACATGCAAATTCCTTTGAGTATCTCCTCCGAGTTGAGCAGAGCACATATTCCTCAATCTATGCTCCATCAATCGTTCCGCAATGGAGTATCCTACATCTAATTCTATTTGATATATTTCAGACTCCCAGCCCATTATAAGCTTAGGGTCGTAATTAACTATCTCATCTAAGCGGAATGGCATTTTATTCACTTCCTTTTGTTCTATTTCTCCAGAAGCCACAACTAATACGTCATCGAAGAAATGACTCAAACGTCCAGATTTTCGTTGCCATCTGATTTGTGGAACCTGTTGATTCCCCACACGCATTGACCTCCCCATAGCTACCTTACCTATTCTACCCATTCGTCCTCTTCCCCCTGGCATACGGCCTGCATGACCTTGAGTAAAATAACCAGCTTGACCTTCCCAAGTAGACTCCGTTTTAGCATCATAGGTCCAAAAAGGAATGTATAGACCATGCAAGCCTTCCACCCTACTCAATCTCCTAAGTTTGTTGGGGTGAAAAGTGCCTTGCTTTATCCATCTTTCAAATTTCCTATTTGCTTCTTCTTTCGATATATAAAATGGAATGATTCCTACTGGCTGGATATACTGATGCTTGAGCGCATCAAGATTTACATTATCGGAACCACAAAAACCACAAGTTATGTTCATCTTGTCGCTTTCTACCATGAATTTTGCTCCACAGTTTTGGCAATCAAAGACTTTTTTATTGACTTCTTCAGGTGAGAAATTCTTAACCCCCTTCAAATCATTATGCAGGGAGGTCTCTACGACCTTATCATTGGCCGTATTTACTTCTTCGCCATAGCCACAATGACTGCAAGAGATTTGTTTTTTGTCCGCATTATATTTAAGCTGATTGCCACAAGAGGGGCATGGGAGATGCATAGCATTCTCTATATTCTCACCTTCATAATATTCCTGCATCTTGCCTACGCTAATGGTTTTGGGAATCTAAATGCCACTTTTTCTACAGTCGCGCTAACAGCTCCTTTTTCTTTGCATCAAATTCCTTCTTGGTCAAGATACCGCTCTTAAGCAAATCTCCCAAGTCTTTTAAGGTAGACATTATTTCTTCCTTGGTTTGAGCTTTTTCATGGGCTTGTGGACTTCCTTGATTTTGTTGATTCATCATCATATTAGCCATACCAAAGCCCATTCCCATTCCGATACCTTCACTAGCTCCACCACCGGGATTATCCGCAGCCTTTTCAATAGCCTGAGACTGTTGAAACTGCTGAAATTTGTTCATGTCATCCACCATATTCATATTCGTCATCTTATCATAGAAGTCCAATACTTCTTGCGGCAATGAAGTGCTTGCAATTTGAAATTTCACTAACTCTAATCCGAATGGCTCAAATTCTTTTTGCAGTACAGGAACAATCTTTTCACCCAATTCTGTATAGTTAGCCGCCATATCCAAAACAGATACTTTAGCTTCTGCTAAAGCCTCTGCAAAATGCTGAGAAACAATGTTGCGTAAAGATTCTTCTAGACCAGAAATCTTCACCACAGAGTTTGTACCAGCATAATTCCCCATGAATTTACTGATATCACTCACTCTAACAAAATAGGTTCCATGTGCCTTTATTCTCACCTGCTTAAATTCAGGATCACGCATCAAAATCGGATTAGGTGTCCCCCATTTTAGATTGGTAAAGGTCTTTAGGCTTATAAAGTACACATCCGCTAAGAATGGAGATTTAAAGCCCTTATCCCAATTTCTTAGCGTAGTCGTTACAGGCAAATTTTGTGTAACCAATTCGAACCTACCAGGTTCAAACACATCTGCCACTCTCCCTTCGTCTAAGAATACTGCTGTCTGCGACTCTCTAACAGTAAGCTGAGCACCGTACTTAATGTTCATATCCTTATCAGGAAATTTCCAAAGAATCGTGTTGTTGTCCTTTTCAACCCAGTCGATTACTTCTACAAATTCATCTTTTATAAAATCAAATAAACCCATTTTTCAAATTTTGTGAATGATACCTAAATATAAACCATTTTTGGTTTCCTGAATACTTCTTTCCACCAACAAACAGCTTTCCTATATTAAGACTCTGATTTAGCAAGAAAGTATCCTTTTCATAAGGGATTTATCTTACTTTCAGGGCCTTATATTAAATAGTACGCAAAAGTTGCTGTCACAGATTTATACATTACGATTTATTTTAATATATTTACGTCTTTGAGTCCTATAATCTGTGACTGTGTAGAATACTTTTTCAGAGCAGACTCTTCATTGATTTTCACTTGTTTAGCAGATGAGTATACGTATTTTGGTTTTGTGCACCCTCTGGTGCCTAATGATGCCTTGCATTTTGGAGGCTTCTGTTCCTTACTTTCATCGGGTACAAGCTCAATCGGGAGATTCGGCAAGTAAGCTTTTGCAGCGATATCACCTCAATGATCAAGCTTGCAATTTTTCCCAATTCCTTAAAATCAATAATCTCAGCGAAAAGGCTCGGATTAGATCAGGTCAGAACTACTTTATACCTGTTTATATATACGACTACAATGGTAAAAGCATTCGTTCTACTATAGGAGTAGACAATTGGGACAAAGCTACTCGCATCAAGACTTATAATGAGGTCTTACTTTCTGAAGGCCTCCGTACTGAAGACATTATAAACAGCAAAGTAGTTTGGGTACCCTATCATGAACTAAATTGTATTGGTACTAAAGTCAAAATGGATGATCAAATCGTCCTTAAAAACTCCATAAAAGAAAGTCAAAAAAATAAATCCAATGTAGTCTTTGCAAGCAAGGGCAGCAATGGTGTTGAAAAAGGAACCTCTTCAGGTCGTAAATTTGCCATTTTTGGTACAAAATATGAAGACGTCCCGCTAGTGAGCTCTACACTTGGAGGCAAAGTTTTCTACTTGGTTGGTGGCCACGGCGGACCTGATCCAGGAGCTATGGGCGTTAAAAATGGAAAGACTATTTGTGAAGATGAATACGCTTATGACGTTACGCTGCGATTAGCAAGACTCTTACTTCAGCATGGCGCGACAGCCTATATGGTCACACGAGATGACAATGACGGCATTCGAGATGATACTTTTTTAGATTGTGATAGTGACGAACGATATTGGGGTTCGCGTACTACTATGCCTCTCAAGCAAATCGCCAGACTCCGACACCGCTCTGCAGTAGTCAATGCATTGTACGACAAGCATCGAAAGCAAGGGGTCAATGATCAGTTTCTGGTAGCCATACACATCGATAGTCGTAGTAAAGCAGCACAGACGGATTTATTCTTCTATCACTACCCAGGCAGTAAGAAAGGCAAGCATTTAGCACAATCCTTGCATAGTTCTATTGCCAATCAATACGCGCGTCACCAACCTGGTCGCGAATATAAAGGCACCGTTTCAGAGCGAAACTTGCATATGCTTAGAGAGACCAAATCTAGTAACGTATTTATCGAATTGGGCAACCTGAATCACCCTCACGATCAAAAGAGAATTTTAGAATCGGAAAACCGACAGCTCATAGCGGAGTGGCTTTTTCAAGGGCTACTCGAGGCCAATCAATAATCCCCTTACACATTAAACACATACATTTAAAAGAATATTGATTTGGGGTCTACCCTATGGAGCCGCCTGAAAAAGGTCGGCTTCATAGGGTCGCTATGCTACGTAGCTCGCAGGTCTGCTCGGCCCTGCGGGCTGCTTTCGCTCCGCGTGAGCACCACTTCGCAGCGCTAGCCCATTTCCCTAAACTCTACTTTATCTTATTTTTGAGACAAGAATACTCTTTCTAGATTTTAATGCTTAATTTAAATTTTGAAAAGAAAGTCAAACTATGTCCAAAACAAACTCTAAAAAGTGGTACACCAGGATACCCCATCCAGTCACCATGCTTTTTGGTATCATTATTTTGGCGACCTTACTTTCTCATTTTCTGCCTGCAGGAAAATACACTAGACAATTAGTAGACGGAAGGCAACGTGTCATTCCGGGCACATTCGAATATACAGAATCCAGCCCCATCAATTTTCTGGAGATGTTTACAGCCATGGCCAAAGGATTTGATGCGGCTTCTGATATCATTTGGGTGGTATTGACCAGTGGTATCATGTTCGGAATATTACAACATTCGAAAATGGTTGAAAATGCTGTGGGGACTCTTATTAGAAAGATCGGAGTAGAACAAAAGTACCTTATCGTTTTACTCATGACCTACATTTTCGGAATGCTTGGGGTATTTGTTGGATATGAAAACAATATTGCAATGGTTCCTATTGGTGCGATGCTTTCGCTAGCGCTAGGTGGCGACCTTATACTTGCCGCAGGCATGTCTGTGGGAGCTATTACGGTAGGCTTTGGATTATCTCCAGTTAATCCTTATACAGTAGGAACTGGCCATCAAATAGCAGAGCTACCTATGTTTTCAGGTGCCCTTTTGAGATCTGTCATTTGTTTTCTAGGACTTGGTATCCTAGGATTTTGTAATGTGCGCTATTTCAAAAAGATAAACAATGATAGTTCATCGGGACTAGGACAAGGCTTGGATGAATCAGGTTTCTCCCTTACCAAATCATTGGAGAATTATAAAATGGATGGCCAAAGTTGGTTGGTGGCATTACTATTTGTAGCAGGAATGACAATCATGTTGTACGGTATCTTCCAGCATGGTTGGTACCTAAAAGAAATAGCCGCTTTATTTACAATGATTACCATTGCATGTGGTATTGCTAGCAGAATGTCAGCTAGCCAAATTGGAGAGACTGCATTGAAATCGGTTGCTGTGGTAGCGCCAGGTGCCTTCATGGTTGGCTTCGCTACAACTATAAAAGTGATTCTTGAAGAAGGACAGATAAGTGATACAATCGCCTTTCATCTTTCGGACGTATTAGTCTCCCTCCCACTCTATGCCTCAGCGATTGTGATGTCTATCTCCCAATGTGTGATGAACATCTTGATTCCTTCGGGCAGTGGACAAGCACTAGCCACCTTACCCGTCATGATTCCAGTTGGGGACCTCGTGGGCCTAACGAGACAGACTACTATCTTGGCCTTTCAAATTGGAGATGGAGTGACCAATTTAATCAATCCAACCTTAGGGGGATTAATAGCTATGCTCAGTTTGTGTAGAGTCCCATTTGATAGATGGCTTAGATTTATAGCGCCTGTTATGCTACTCCTTTTATTGATGTGTTGGTTATTTTTGACTTTGACGGTAGCTATTGGGTGGGCGTAGAAAAAAGAAGTTAGAAGTTAGATATTAGATTAGACCTTAGATGTACAATAAGGAGAATGCCGAGATAATAGATCTAGTAAGCTAAGCTCTCAATGACTTTGGATAATGTAAACAAATTAACGAATACACGCATAACCAAATTAACAATCATAATAAATGAACTCATCAGAAATTTTAAGCCACTTGGTCTCCTTTCCTGTCTTAGG
>CAYWOZ010000046.1:11987-19343 GCA_964458675.1 uncultured Saprospiraceae bacterium | reverse complement strand
AGAACGAAAAGCAGTATTAATGATTTAAGATATATGAGCCTCATGTTTTTACTTTCATGGTGTTATATCTAGATAGACGGCCTTGCTTGCAAAAAGGTTGGTTCGATATGGGTATAACTCTTAAAATTCTGTTCTCGTTCGCTTTTTAAGGCATATATTTCATATCATTACGAGCATATTGAATCGATGGCGCAGCCATCGACTAACCATTAATTAATTAGTGTGTAATAAAATAAACAGTAGCTATTTTTCACCCTCACTTGTCCTATTTTCTTAGTTTTGCTTTATGAATGAAGCGGCTCAGCTGAAAGTACTATTCTTATCTTCTTGGTATCCCAATCGGAGTCAAATTAAATATCCTTGAAAGATTTTTATCTTTATTGAAAGATTAGGTTTAGCACAACAGAACTATGATATTTTTATTCATACCTCCTGAATTACATTTAATATCTTTTATATTTTTTACCATAATTGCAGCAATTACCTTTTGGATTGCAATTGCATATATCACACATAAGCGAAAAGTATATGAAGAAATAATTGCGGTAATCACCTTTATATCCTTTATACTATTTTGCTTCACCTTAAACACCTTTCATTTTCCTTATTCTTCTAAAGCATGGTTTTATAGTTATGGAGGCTATAGTCCAATTTCATATAGGCATTCAGCTTTTTTATTTTTTTTCCATGCTGCTTCTTTTACATCTTTATTGAAAGTATATTTTAAAGGCCATCAATTGCCTCCCATTCAATTATCACTATTTGTTTCTTTTATTAGTATAGGTATAATTTCAAATGTTATTTTTTTATACCACATTTTATTTTATAAATTTCATGGCCTCAGCATTACTACCCTAATAGAGATGCCCAACATCTTTTTTGCACTTTATCCAACTTTAATAACAATCATTTCTATTGTCTTAATTATAAAACTAATCAAACAAAAAGCTCAGCTGAATCTTAAAATAACTTACAAGAATAAATGGTTGAATATTTTAAACGAAAGGTTAATCAAAATAAATAACCTTCCGTTTATCTCTATATTTTTTTCACTTCCTATCTTGGTTTTTATTACACTTATATTAATGCTCTTTGGTCAAGATCCCGATTCGCTTACTAAAGTATTTACTGAAACTGCAAACTGGAATCTTTCTAGTCATACTAAAGAAACAATTGCAGGGGCAGTCTCTAAAGGTGGAGGACATTATCTTTGCACAGTTGCAGCACATGGAACGCCAAAAATAGTAAAGCCTATTGGCCTCGGTTCTAGAAACGGGAATCCTATTATTGTAAATCGGCAACTTCAAATTGCCAATGCATTCGAATATATGGTGGAACAAATATCTCCTACGGTACATTGTATAATCCGCACCAATTATGACAAATACGGATTCGATTTATCTAAGACAATAAATTCAGAGCGCATGTCCAACTTGACATATATTCTTATGAAGCCTTTCGAATGGATTTTCTTGTTTTGCCTTTACAGCTTCTATGTCCATCCTGAACAAATAATAAGCAAACAATATACTTGATAAATTCTTTTTTTCTGCATGAGCGATAGTATGGGAGGCCAGCAACAGCTGGACTGTCCGAAGGACGGGAGTAAAACGCACCCCTGCATAGCGCGCCCCTGAGCGCCAGTTTTTTCTTGGCGCTCAGGGGCATGCCAAAAAAAATACACACTTATAAAATACAATTCCTTTAAGTAGCTTGTCCTATTTTCTTAGTTTTGCTTTATGGATGAAGCGACTCAGCTAAAAGTACTTTTCTTATCTTCTTGGTATCCCAATCGGGTACTGTCGAAGAATGGAAACTTTGTGCAAAAGCATGCCCAAGCGGTCGCTCGAAAAACGAAGGTGGCTAGCTTGCATGTAATATCAGATGAGCAAGCGAAGGGCTTCGAAATTCATGCTAAAGAACAAGAGGGCGTCTATGAAGTAATCGTCTACTATCCGAAATCAGCGAAGTGGAGACCGCTCAAAAAGTACCAAATGTATATGCAGGCGCATCGTCGAGGATATGCACATATCGAGGCAGAGTGGGGTGCGGTGGACATCACCCATCTCAATATCATATATCCTGCTGGGTTGTTTGCTGTGGAGCTTAAAAAGAAACATGGCATCCCATTTATTTTGTCTGAAAATTGGACTGCCTGGCTCCCTATCAACCCATATCAATTCTCGATGCTGGAGCGATATTTTATTCAAAAAATAAGCGCCCAAGTATCTGTGTTTTGCCCCGTATCAAAAGACCTACAAAAAGCCTTTACAGAATTTGGTATTGAAGGGCCTTTTAAGATTGTACCCAATGTGGTAGACGTAGATAAATTTGCTTTGGGATCTAGAAAGGAAATGTCTCATATCAAAATATTGCACGTGTCTACCTTTAAAGAGGACCATAAAAATATCTCTGGAATACTTCGGGTGATTGCGAGACTTCAATCCGGGCGGAGCGATTTTGAGGTGACTATGGTAGGTAACAAGTTCGGCAGTCGCTATGATGATACCATCCAAGCCCTCGGAATAGAAAAAGAGAGATTGACTATACTAGGTGAAGTTCCGACAGACGAAATAGCTCGGTTAATGGGTGAGCATCATATCTTTTTACTCTTTAGCAATTATGAAAATCTTCCCTGCGTGGTGGCAGAGGCGCATTGCACTGGGATGGCTGTGATTGGCTCTGATGTAGGAGGAACGGCCGAGATGATTGACGAACATAACGGCCTGGTTGTACAAGCACGAGACGAAGATGCCTTGTTTGAAAAATTGAACTTTGCGATGGATAATTTAGTCGAATATAAACCAGCAGAGATTCGACAAAAAGCAATGGTTCGCTATAGTTATGATAGTGTTGGAGAGTCTTTTATGAAAATTTATAGGGAGGTGCTGGGCTAGTGTTACCTATTTATCTTCACTCAGCATCAGCATACAAGCTTCTTCTTTAGATCGCATTATTTTTATTTCTTCTTCCTTCTTATCTCCGTAGCCACACAAGTGTAAGATTCCGTGAGCCATCACTCGATGAAGTTCTTGCTTAAAAGTCAAGTTTCGTTCTTTTGCGTTTTCTTTGACTCGCTCTATACTGATAAATATATCTCCAGTGATAGGCGCTTTGCTATATTCAAAGGTGATGATATCCGTAAGCGTATCGTGCTGCAGATAAGTCTGATTCTTTTCTAGTAGATAAGCGTCGTTGCAGAAGATATAATTGATTTCTCCGTGTTGATGCTTTTCGAATTGGACTATTCTTTCTATCCATGCTTTATAGATAGTATCTTCTTCTAATTGGAAATCTATTTCTTGGGAATGAAAAAGGATATTTGGCTGTACTTCATCATTGAAAGTAATCCAGTCCATAAGGGATAGTCTTAAAGCTTGAATTGGATTTCGACAGTACTTCCATTATTTGAAAACTCTACTCCATCAGAAAGCTGGTGCATCAAAAAGACGCCTCGACCATTGAGGGTAAGAATGTTCATTGGATCCGTAGGATCTGGCACGTCCTCGAAATCAAATCCTTCGCCTTCATCTTGAACTTTTACTCGGATAGAATTTTGGTCAAACTGGGAGTTCACAAACACCTTTTTGCTTTGGTCAGCTTGATTTCCATGAACTATTGCGTTGGTGATAGCCTCTGTGAGAGAGATAAGGATATTACCGTATAAGTCGCTGCCAATCTGGTACTTCTGCACTATTAAATCCACGTAAGGCTGTATTTCCTTAACATTTTCAGGATTCGAGTCGAGTGCTATAGATATTGGCTGGTCTTCCATGTAAAGTATTTGTCCGTAAAGATAACTTAAGACATGAAAAAAAAGTTCCGATATGCATCAGAACTTATATTTATTAAAATGGTTCGGTAATTTTTTGAAAACCCTAAATCACATAATATTAATCATCTGATGATTAACACTATAAAAAAACAAGGATCAACTTCAAATTGATTGATAATCAGTGATTTAACGTTTAACTACCGAACCATTTGTTAATATTTACTTCGTCTTTAACTCCTTGAAGTACTCTTCTACAAGAAACTTATAGTATGGCTTGAGTGCTGGAGATACCGTTTTAAAGACATCAATCTCCGCCTCTCGTTTCTTTATATATTCTTCGATAGCCGGTGGGATCTTTCTTTCCTTCTGCTGTGCCACTTCTGCCTTACGCTTATTGTCATACTCTCTTTGCTGCTCCGCTTTTTCATGTTTGAGCAATCTTGTGAGAATATCTTGCTGTCGTTTCATGGTTTCGTTATTCAACCTCTTGTTAGCCAAATCCTCCTCTGTCTTATTCATACCATCTATCAACTCTTGTAGTTCTTTACCCACGTCTTTTCCTTGTCCACTTTCCTGGGCCTTTCTTTTCTTTTCTTCCAAAGCTTTTCGCAACGCATTTTGACGTTGCATCATTTCAGCAAACTCTTTAGATGAACTACCTTTTCCTTGTTTCATCTTTTCCAGCATATCATTAAGGGATTCTTGAGATTTCCCCATTTTATCTCCTGGCTTACTTCCTGGCTTTCCACCAGGTTTGTTTCCTGGGTTGCTGCAATTCTGGTTTCCTTCCATCTGTTGAGCCATTTGCTCCTGCATCTGCTGCATGATTTCATCTAGCATTACCGCAAGATCGTTGAGGCTCTTCATCGACTTTTGTTGCTGCTCATTTGCTTGAGGCTTTTTACGTTCTTCTAGATGGTCCGTACTATTTTTCATGCTCGATTTAATCTCAGACACTTTCTCCAAAACGAATGATTCGATTTGAAAGACTCTCTTACTCAAGGCAAATAAACTATCTTCAACTAGCTTGAAATCATCTTTTAACCCATATTGCTCCTTTACCAAATCCACGTAATGTGGTGTGTTGGTATTTGCTATGTTGACGTCATCCATGAGTCCTTCTTGATCAAAAGAAAGCGTAACTAAGTTTTCTAATAACTGACGCAAAGCCGCCATATCCTCTTGCATTTGCTCCTCTTCACTAGACTGCATTTGTGCTTTCATCTTTTCAGCTTGTGCTTTCATCTTGCTTGCAGCTGATTTTTGCTTTTTAGAAGCCTTTTTGTTGTCTTGCTTTTCCATCTCCTCCTGCGCATCATCTACATCCTCTTTGATATCATCCATGGATTCTTCCTGGTCTTCCATATCCATAGGGCTTTCGAGCTGCTCATTTTTTTCTTGCATCCCCTTCATGTCTTCCTCCAACTTTTCTAATTCTTTCTCTATTTCTTCTTGTTCTTTTTTGAGTTCCTCTTGAGGCTTGTTCTGCTCTTCGGTATCCTTAGCCAACTCTTCTTCTTTCTCTGCTAATTCTTCTAGCTTATCGATCGCCTTTTCCATTTCGTGCTCCACTTCTAGCTTCTTGAATAGTTCAAGCATACGGTCTAGTTCCATATTGAGCTCTTCATCATTGACTTCCATTTCCTCCATCTTTTCCATCGCTTCCTCCTTGTCCATCTCTTGCATCAGTTCTTGTATCTGTTGCATGAGTTCTTTCATCTCGTCACTCATCACTTCCTCAAACATCTCCTGGATCTTTTCTTGCTTCTCCTGAATCTCTTCGTCCGTCTTAGAAAACTCTTCTTGGTTTTTCATATTCTCCTCAAAGTTTTCTTTAGCCTCCTGAATCTGCTTTTCAAGTTCTTTCTGTCTTTCTAGCAGCTTCTCCATTTCCTTCTTGGTCTGCCAGTCTAGCTCTTTCTTTTGGAGCGTTTCTTCTCTCAATTTTTTGAAATCATCTTGAATTTTCTTGGCTTCTTTTTTAGCGTCTTCAAGACTCTTTTTTATTTCATCATTATTCTGATCTGTCTTTTCATCTATCTCCTCTAGTGAAGGCAGTTCAAATTTCATCAGATTTGTCTTTGCGCTTTTTCTGCCATTGACTCCATCGTTATCGTACACTTCAAAAAAGTAAGACAATTCGTCTCCAGGCTTCAGTGAAAGTGAATTGATATCCCATACATAATCATACTGCGCTTGCTTACCGTCTGGCTTAGGAAGGGAAGTAGACTGCAATGGCTGTCTTGTGCCGCCTTCTGACACCACTTGGTAATTAAAAGTAAGACTAGTCAACCCATAATCGTCAGATGCATCCCCAACGAAGTAAAGCATCTTTGTATCTGTGCTATCCACAAACTTTTCCACCTTGATATTTGGATGCAAATCTGGAACGACAGAAATAGAGTATGCAATAGAATCTGCGTTAGGTAAATCCTTATTGCTCACATACACTTTGTAGGTCTGATCTGAGAGTGCTTTCTTTTTATATGAATATCTAGATTCATCATTTCTATTCGCCTGTACTCTTTGTGTTTTATCTGAAAACTTGATAGAGATATCATCCGTGTTCAAAGAGTTGAACATCCAATTAAGATTGGTTCCAACTGGCACCACAAAGTCTCCAATGTTAGAAATGGTTTCGTCCTTTCTCCCGATGTAGTTAGGATAATCCATCTTCACCTCAAAACCTGTAATATTTGGCTTGAGTAAAACATCCAAATCATAGGTCTCAGAATTCACAGTAGAAGCCGCTAAATTGAATGACATTTTTTTCTGTACATTGCTAAAGAGATATGTGAATGTGTTGGCATCCACTTTGTTCAACCTGTACTTGTATCCATCCAATTCTATGAAAACATCATTTGGTAGAACTTCTCCATCTACTTTTACGATCAACGGATAATCATCAAACTGCACTACTGTCAAATCAGACTTATCAACAGTGAAATGAAAAGGCGCTGCACGTTCAAATACTTCATTGTTATTGATTAAGCGATTAGAACCTTCCTTCAAGATACTAGGTGCACCAAATAATAAAATGAAAAACAAAAGCATTGGTGGCAATGCGTACTTTAGTAGGTATTGTCTATTCTTTGAAAGATCAATGGCTCCCTTAAATGGAACGGGTTTTATTTCTTGACTCTTTTGATTGATACTAGCCATCAGTAAGGCCTTGTCCGAACTATTCGTAGACTGCGCTTTTAGCTGAAGTATATTGAGTAGTTTATCTTTTACATTTGGGAAGTGGTCTCCAATGATACCGGCAGCCTGATTATGAGAAATGGTCTTGCCTAAGCGGAAATATTTCATCAAAGGCAAAAAGATCCATCCAATCAATGCTGCAGAACTAATCCCAATAAAGGAATAAAAAAGACCCTTACGTACTCCAACGCTAAAGTAGTAGTAATACTCGGCTACATTGAATAAAATAAAAAGAAATAGAATCAGCCCAATAGAATAGAGGGTACCTCTAATCAGCTGATTGACATAGAATTTTCTTATAAATTGATCCAGCTTTTGCATTAAAAGCTGATAGTTGTCCTGTACTTTCGCCATTCTTATTGAATTTACGCTTCTGCTAT
>CAYWOZ010000046.1:0-11887 GCA_964458675.1 uncultured Saprospiraceae bacterium | reverse complement strand
AATATAATACCTATATCGGTGTTTATCAAGTATCTAAATGTTAATCTATATTCGAAACTATGAATTGTGTCAAATTGGACAAATTTCTCTTAATACTTAGCATCGCAGTCCTTGGATTATGCCTGTATTCTTGCAGAGAAGACTATATTCCTAGAGACTTTATGGCCTTTTACTACCCTATCTATGAATTACAAGAAGGGAAGGTCTATGAGTATCGTCCAGTAAACACGGATACGCTCCCGGTAGACTATTGGTACTACAGCTCTCATAAAGTAGAGGACGAGCTTCATTTTACCGGCAATTACTACAACAATCGCTTTCAAGTGCAGCAATTTTTTCGTGAAATCGAAAAGGAAAACGCGATGCTACTTCAAGATTTCATACTTTATGAAACAGATGAAGAAGAGAAACAGGCGCAAATAAGCGTCGAAGTACTAGAAAACAATACATTTCCGGTCCATTATGCAGATAGTACAAAGACCTTTGAGATGGGAATTAAGTGGGATATCCCAAAGGAAACGGGTACTACTATAGCCTTAAAAAGACAGCGTAACTATATAGCTAAGGCGCCTTATACTTATAAAGGAGAACGCTATGAAAGCGTCATTTTTAAAACACTAGAACATATTGAGCATTTTGTAGAGGATGATGGCTATCTGGAGCCCAGTTTTCCAGGGGTAGAGATATACGCAAAAGGTATCGGACTCGTTTATTATAAGAAGCAGTTGAGCGAAAATGTGAGCATTGAATATAAATTGCACGAGACTTACTCTATGGAAGAATTTGAAAAAAAGTACAAGCGATCTCTAAAATAGTATGAAGCTCTCCTATCTAATATCGATTAGTTTATTCTTAAGTATCCAAATATCGGCGCAGGTAAACCCTCCTACTATTCGTTGTATTACGAGTGATACGCTATTTTTGGTGCCTGCCATGAATGACTGCGGTCCTTTTATTTCTTATGAGGTATTTAAGGCCGATAATCCTAATGGTCCTTTTAGCCTGTTAAGCACTATATCAAATGAGAATACAGATTTCTATATCGATGCCAACTCTGCCAATCAAATAAGCTATTATTTTATTGCCGCCAATTATAATTGTACGAGTGGTGCAATTCTTAATTCTGAAACCATTTCGAATCGGCCTCCAGAAGTAGCGCCTATACAAACGGTTTCCGTAGTCAATGGAGAGACCGTCATCACTTGGGACCCTAGCCCTTCTTTAGAAACAGTGTCTTATACTGTGTTTCTAATTACAGACAGTGGCTTAGAATTCTTAACTAATACCCCGAATACTACATTTACGGATGCACTAAATAATCCTAATCAAGAATCGCTCAGCTATCTCATCACCGCGAATGATGACTGTGGTATCCAAAGTGTATTTGGTGATCCTGTAAGCAGTATATTGTTAAACAATAATGTAGCCCCTTGCTCTCGTGAAGGCTCATTTTCATGGACTAGACATGTCAATACGGAAAGACAAGAACTTTGGGCTGTAGATGCTAATGGAATGAATATACTCTTAGCGGAAGTTCCTGTCGATGCAGATAACTTCCTAATTGAATCTATTCCTAATGTGCCACTTAGTGGATTTTTTATCCGTGCTTTTATCAATGAGTCTCAGGGACAATTCGCGGACTCTAACCTAAGCCCAACAAGTACAGTGGTGAACAACTTTCTGGAAGAAATATTTTTTTCTACCGTACAAACTATCAATGACAATTCTATTTCGCTAGAATGGTGCTGGGACCAAAATGCAGACTTGGCAAGTTATGAGCTTTTGATAAACTCTCCTACTGAAACTAATCTTATCACAGAAACTATTTCTGGTAATCTTCCATCTGAAGTAACAGAAATCATTTCAGTTGCGAACACTCAAGAAGAAGCTTACCTACTAGAAGTCAGTAGCCTTGATATTTGCGGGCTTACTTTTAACTCTCCAATGATAAGTAGTATAGCATTAAATGTATCTCCTTTAGATGAAGCGACTCTAGCCATCAGTTGGTCTGAGTTTGAATACGCTGCTGCCGCTCTGGATAATTATGTCCTCCATGAAGTTATCGATGGAGAAGACAATATCATATTTGAAGGGCTCCAAAATAGCTTTCAACGAGTCCGGACCAATGAGGTAGGAGAGGCTTGCTACTATGTAGAAGCAGTAGCGGAAGGTATACTATTGGATGGGAGCTCAAAGTCTGTCCATATAATTTCTAATACTGCATGTAGCCGTGGCTTTCCAATCATACGACTACCTAATGCCTTTAATCCATACGGTATCAATAGTATTTTTAGACCCTTGTTCGGAAATACGGATGTAATAGTGGGATATGACATGAGAGTATTTAGTCGATATGGGGAGCTTTTATTTTCAACCAATAATCTTGCCGAAGGCTGGAATGGAAGAGATGGGCTAAGAGAAATGCCACAAGGGGTATATTCCTATTTGATAAGTGTAGAAGTACTAGGAGGAGAAACAATAATGAGACAGGGGAGTGTATTACTTATTCGATAGTTGGAGCCAATCAACGTTTCTTATTTCTGACTATCTTTTCCACGTCATGTTGCACTTTGAAATAATGATATAATTCTGAGAACACCAGGGTAATCCAGCCTAAGGCAAACAACACGTTTCTCGATATAACAAATAGACTTGTATACATATCAAAGAAATGCTTCACAGCCAATACCTCAAAAGCAATAACGATAGCGGAAAGGATAAAAAATAAGATGCTCATCGCACGCGCATTCTTTATAAACTTTGGTACTAACTTTCTAGTGGTTTTGCTAAGTGCTTCCTTGTACACTTCATTGGAGCTATCCATGTTCACGAGCTCGAGAAATATGTGTTTGGCTTTAACAAATTGCATCATGTGGAAATAGGATTCCCCTTTCATAAACAGTAAAGTCTGGAAAACATCTTTACCGTTGTGCTCCATGATATTGTGTCGAATAGATGCTTCTATAGCTTCGTCTATATATCCTAATAGTTTATGATAAGATCCCAATTCAAATATGGCAATAAGGTATGAAACTTGAAGATCGAAAAATTCTGTAAAATCCAAAGTCTGGATTTGCTTTTGGTTTTTTTCGTAAAATCGCGCGAGTGCCCGAGGCTCAGCACCCGTAAGGTCCTTGAACTCCATGTAAATATTAGATGCATATCTCGACGACAACTCTGCCATGGGTGGATTGTGTTTGTTTTAAAGTGCCTTTTATTTACTACATCGTTGTCGAGAAGAAATTAAATTTCTTAAGTGTAGAAAACGAAGGTGCTTATCCATTAGAAATTGTTGCTACTATTACAATACAGCAGCCAGATTAATTTAGTTCAATTTATTCCAATTATTTCAAAAATGCTAGCCTGTTTTCTTTACCTGTGTTTATTAACAACGCTTTTTTAGGCTAGTATTGGATAATCAAGAGGCCAATCCTTTTATGAAAGAAAAGCAAACTGGTTAACCAAAAATAAAAAAAAGTACATTACCTTTCCTAAAGATTCGTACAAAATGTAAGCTATTGACAATTATTGGTGGCGATGCCATCCAAACCACTTACTTATAAATCACCTTTATCTCCAATACATCCTTATTGCGCTACCGGTAGTAGCGATATAAGGTAGGCACGAGGGCTAGTACTTCTCACTGAAGGGTAGCTGAGCGAATGAGCGAAGATGCCATGAAGTGTTAGAAGTACAGCTCAAGTGGCTGCCGAGTACAAGCGAATGACGGGGTATGCTATTTTTTTGACCATGGTAAAATCTGGTCTAGGTGCTCTCAACTTAAGTGGTCAAAAAATAGGATAAGCGCCCAAATGCTAAACTAGTTACGAGAGTCTTTACCCCAAGCCAATTTTTCACGAATCGTGGTAAGGAAGTTTTTGTCTTCTAGCTGGACCAGTTTCATCATGTAGTCGTTTTTGCGTATGGCTAATTGGTGACTATGGTCGACGGTCTCAAAGCGAGAATCAAGTGTGCATAAAAAACTATCTGCTCGCCCATCCACTTCAAATGAAACTACGGAATCTTGAGATATCACAATCGGGCGCACATTCAGATTGTGCGGCGCAACCGGTGTGATGACAAAATTGCCAGAGCCTGGGAAAATAATAGGTCCCCCACAGCTCAAAGAATATCCCGTAGAGCCGGTAGGTGTACTAATGATGATTCCATCTGCCCAATAGGTAGTAAGATATGCCCCATTGATAAATGTGTTGACTGTAATCATAGAAGAAGTATCTCGCTTCAAGATGGTAAAATCATTGAGCGCTACTCTAAAGTCGCCGAATAAATTTTTGTCATTCGTTTCTAAATACAGGAGCGTACGCATATCTATAGTGAACCGATCATGGAGCAGTAAGTCTATCGCTGAGGCTATTCTCGTTTTCTCTATACTGGCTAGGAAACCAAGTCTTCCTAGGTTGATTCCTAAGACTGGGACACCACTATCTCTAATCTCAGATATCGCATTGAGGATGGTGCCGTCCCCGCCCAGCGTAATCATGAAATCGATGTTCTTAGTCTTTAGATGTAAGTGGCTATCGAAAATGCCAACGTCTTTTTTTTGAGTTACAGTGTCTCCCAATAGCTTTAGATATGGCTCGTATACAAAGACATTGATGTCCTTGTCGTGCAACGTATCAAACAGGGTCTGGACAAACTCCAAGTTCCCTTTTTTAATCGCCTTGCCATAAATAACTACTTGCATAAAAATGTCTAAATAGAAAAATCGAAACTTAAAAATAATCCTCCTTCTCCTAAATTGTTAAAATTGTACTCTACTTGTATTACTTTATCAAAGTATAATACTAGATGCAATCCTGCGCCACCACCCCAAAGTAAGCGGTTATTGAGTGGCCCATAAGAATCGAAATAAGGTGCATTGATATAGGCTGCATCATTATTGATCACAAAATACAATTTATAAGGCATCTGCCTAAATTGGCGGATAAACATAAGTTTGCCCCAATCCAATTCATTATTAAGCAGTTCATATCTCGCTGCGGTTCTCACTAGACCATGGTCCATGCCATCCACAACAAAAAGCTCGTACCCATTGATAATGTTGTCATCGTATCCGAAGGATGATACGTGGGTATAGGGCTGTTTGTGTCGTATAAGATTGAATCTTGCGCCAACATTGAATCCTAAGCTGAATTTTTTATTGAATGATATGTAGCGTTGATAGGTAAATGACGTCACCAATGCATTGACATCATCAGTGATACCAAAGCCATCTTTCACAATCGTGGCAGAAAAAAGCTGCCCATTAAGTGGATATGGCTTGATGTCTCTATTGTCAAAGGTGAAGTTGTACTCCAAGATCAAGTGACGCTGTCGGTTACTATTGTTGAAAAAGTAATCTGGATTGAGGTCAAAAGCAATATCATCGCTGATACTATTGTCACTATACACCGCCTTGAATGTATGAAAGGTATAAAATCCGGGTCGATAGGAGAGGCCTGCACTGACACGAAAGCGGCGCAGTTGAAGCGTTTCTTCAAAATCGTGAAAGAGTAGCTTATTTTCCTGCGTGATAAAAGCAATCGACTTGGCTTGAGAAAAAAAAGCGTTGGCAAATAAGCCTAGCGTCTGTGCTTTATTGATTCCTGGAAAAAAATAATCTAGTTCATATTTCTGAGTGAAGCCATCTTGTACCGTTAGTTTTAGCTTGTCTCGATGACCTGTAAGATTGAGGTGATTGAGTCGCAGTCCAAAATTGACTCGATCTAAGGCTCTATTTTGTTCTTGCCACCAAACGTTGAAATTGCGGTCTGCCAATTCGAAAATGGGGTATGGGTAGATATACCAGGCTTCATAAACATTGAATTGCATGGTGAGCTGATTGTCTACAATGAGGGTGTCTATTTCTGTCTTTACGAATAGGCCCGTGTTTTGGATATTTTGTTGGCTACGTTCTATTTTTTCTGTCAACTGATCACTCGGAATCAGGTCACCAATTTTAAAGGTTATCTCTCGCTCTATGATCTTAGCCTTTGTGCGCTTGTTGCCCTGGATATTAATCTCAACTACTTCATATACCTGAGCGGAAGTGCTCAAGTAAGCGAGAAAAAGAAATAATATGCTACCAACAAGTTTATTCATCTATACTATTAACGTAAAAAGGCTGCTCAAGATAATGAGCAGCCTTTTTATTATTTATCAATTAAATGTTAAATGTGAGTCCATTCCGAAAAGTCATAATAACCAAAAATGAATCTTTTGGCGACCTTTTCATTTTTATCAACTAGCTGATGCTCAGGCATCAACGAATCTCCAAAAAGTGCAAATCTCATCCAAAATATACTATTTTTGGAATACCCTTACTTCTCGGAGTGGGCTCATAACAATTCTATTTAGATATTTAGAATGTATATCCAAATCCTAAAGTCCAGTATGACTGTAATGGGCTGTCACTAACATCAACATCACCAACAGGTTGAGCATTTGCGCCTAGCAATGCATTCTGTGTAAATCTTCCTATATCCGCAACAGACTTGTTACCTCTAAGACCAAGGTTGAAAGAAACTCCAATACCTTTCCAAACGCTAAATGAAAATCCGTTTAACCAATCCCAAGTTGTTAAATCACCAGTAGAGTAATCCACTACTTGAGAAACATCAAATCCAGCTGCATCTTTAAATGGAATTTCATTGTCTCCAGCACCACCGTAAGGGATAAATGCACTAAAGTTAGATGTCCAAGAAATACCTTTGTAAATCTCAGCTGCATAAGTAGCTCCTACCTTAGCTCCAGCCACAGAAGTCAATTCTCCAGGAAGGTTTAACTGGTAACCTAATGGGTGAATAATAACAGTCAAGCCATCAAGTGGCAACCAAGTGATACCCGCACTTACGGTAATTTGACCTGGTGCATTTAATGCAAAATTGAATTCATCATCAAGAGGACTAGCGATATCTGTACCCGGATCAAATTCTAATACTGTCGATGTCCACTTTCCTTCTGCAGAGACAGCCCATTTTGGAGCTATTTTGTATCCAAAAAGAGAGGACAAATCTAAACCGTTAGTTAAGGCAACTGATCTAGTAGCATCATCGTTTTTATCCGCAAAAGCTGCTACTCTAGTAACGTTAATGTTCAATAGGTTATTCCAAAAATACTTTTCTTGGTCATTTCTAGCGAAAGCAGAAAATCCTATTCCTAAAGTATTGTTTGAAGAGTTTGAATTTGCGATTGCAAACCAGTCATTATTGCTCAAAAAGTTCAACCCAACAACACCTGCGCCTCCAATCTTCCAGCCAGGGTACTTCTCAATCTGTCCAGTTAAATCATCAACTTCCGCTTGAAGTGCAGCTAATTGAGCCATCTTATCGGCCTTCATTGTTTTTAACTCCTCCATTGTTTGTGCTTGCATTCCAAATGATAAAATCATCATAAAGGAAAACAAAAATGAAATTTTTCTCATCTTAATTCTTTTTTTTAGTTTGTGTAATAGTTTTTAAATCAAATATTTATTTAGTGTGAAGCTTACCTTACGATTTAGCTTCGTGTATTATAACCTTTTCTTCAGATAATTTACTCAAGGGGACAATTATCTTGTAACCTTCTCCATGTATCACAAGACTGGTACTATCTATATCTACTATCTCTCCACGCGATCCATCTATGCTAATCACATCTCCAATATTGAATCTACTTTTAGAATAATAAGAAGACAAGAAACTAGACATAATGCCCTTTGATGCTAGACCATAACCAATAGCAAAGGCAAACACTATTCCTGCGAATAGTACAGTGAGATTGTCCGTGAGAAATTCGGTTGGAATGGTTGCTTTGTTTAATGCAATCATAAGTGCATTAATCATCACAAAAAAGAAAACGAATGTGGCTATCACTTTTGCTGCCGGGATGCCTAAAGATTCGCAAGTACTTTGTACAATTTTGCGAACTGCTTCGGCGATAAGTACACCTACTATTAATACTAATGCGGCTACTAATAATTTTGGCAATAAAATCATTAGCTCTTGTAGCAATTCTGTTATCGCACTTATTTGCAATATATCAACAGAAATCACTGTAACCGTCAGTAATATAAAATAGTATATAATAGAAGCAACTACACCGCTAGGCATAATTTTCATGTTAGCGTTACCGATAAAATCGATTTCTTCTAACTTATCTTTAAGTTTATCTATGCCGGATTTTTCTAGGATGGTTTTGACAACCTTGCCTACAATTTTAGCTATGATGTACCCTATAATAAAAACAACAAGTGCTTTCAATATATTAGGCACACTAGATATTAAACCTGATAAAATCTCTTGCGCAACACTAAAGTCTTGACCTAAAATTTCCTTGTCCATTTAATTCGTTCTGTTTTGGTTTTTTGTTTTTTTTTGTTTTTGTTTTTTGTGGTGTTATTATATTGTATTGTTTTTTTCGTTTATAGTGGTGGCTCCGAAGGAGAATGATCATCATCCCTTTTTGCTAAGCCCTTCCCATTATTAGGACTATCCTTTTTGCTTGGCTTGTCTTCACCTCCCCCAGTCATAGAAATCATCAGCTGAAAAAAACCTGGTAAATATAATTCTACCACGCGAGATATAGAGCTAATAAAGGAAACCGTTCCTTGTAACTCTTTATCATCCCGAGGTCCAATTGAATCCTCGTCTGATAACCTTTTAAAATTATTTCTACTGTCTTCACTCATCGGTAAAGTTTTAATCCTTAAAAATTTCTTTATAACTAGATTGAGCCTTATGCTTCGCTCTTTTTATTTTCATCTTTATAGCACTTTCAGACTTAGAAAGTACTTCCGCTATATCTCTTATAGACATATCATCTTGGTACTTCATGAGCAACACTGCTTTATCCCCTGGAGGTATCACATTCATTACTTTCTTCAATCTACTCACCTCTATCTCTAGCAATTCATGATCTGGCACATCTACCAATGGATCTCCAACCTTTTCTATATCTTCAGAAAAGATGTTCTTTTCTTTTTTCTTTTTTCTTATGTAGTCAATACAGTAATTGTAGGTAATAGAATACACCCATGTACTGAATTTTGATTTTCCGCTAAATTTGGCCAAGTTGAGGTATATCTTCAAGAAGATGTCCTGCGTAGCATCATCTGAAAGTTGTTCATCCTTGAGTAGAGAAATGCACTTACTATACACTTTCCCAGAATATCTGGAATAAAGCATAGTAAAATAAGATGAATTCCGTGATTTTAGGTAAAGACCTATAATCTCTTCATCTGATAATTTATTTGCACCTTGTCTGCCCAATGATTCTTTAGTTAATACTAGGGTTCTAACCTCTGTTTTATGACGTACCTTTCACATAATGGGTACACTTGAAAAAGGTTTTTGCAAAAATACCTTTTTTATTCAAGCTGAGCACCTTGTTTTATAAATTTACCTAACTGACTTAAAATGAGTTACATATAAGGTTTATAGGTCATACAGGTCCATTTTTTCTTAAAACGGCTCTTTTTTAGTTTGTTTTTAAAGTGAGTATCTTGAGCATCAATCAAAATGCTTCAAAGTATGTCAAAACTCCTATTTACCCTCTTTTTTGTCGGCTCAGCCCTATTTTTAGCTGCTCAAGAGCAAGCCGAGGACGCCCTTTTTATTAAAAGCATCTATAATCAAGTCCTTACGGAGGCGGCGTGTTACGATTGGTTGAGCGACTTGAGTACAGACGTAGGTGGCCGGTTATCTGGCTCCGCTGGGGCAGATGCTGCAGTAGTCTTCACCAAAAACATTATGGACACCCTAGGCTTGGACAAGGTGTATCTTCAAGAGTGTGTGGTCCCTCATTGGGAACGTGGCGCTCCAGAAAAGGTCTCCGCGACACCATTCAATGGCACCACAAAAACACTTACTGCCACTGCCTTAGGCAATTCGCAAGGAGGAAAAGCAAAAGCGGACATCATCGAAGTGTTTAGTCTGGAAGAAGTAGAAAATTTAGGAACCAAAGGGGTTGAAGGCAAAATAGTATTTTACAATCGCCCTATGGACCCTACCCAAATACGCACATTCAACGCTTATGGAGGAGCAGTCGACCAGAGAGGCCGTGGACCAGCTATGGCTGCCAGATTCGGAGCAGTAGGTGCCGTGGTTCGATCTATGACTACCAAGACAGATAATGTACCGCATACCGGTACTACTATATTTGGAGACGACCCTTATATTCCATCTGTAGCGGTGAGCACCATGGACGCGGATTGGCTTTCTGCACAACTTAAGAATGGACCAGTCGAAGTATCTATCGAAACATCTTGTCAGACGCTTCCAGATAAGATATCACACAATGTGATAGGAGAGATTAAAGGGAGTACCTACCCAGACAAGATTATCCTTGTTGGTGGCCACTTGGATAGTTGGGATTTGGGAACAGGTGCGCACGATGACGGCTCAGGTTGTGTGCATGCGATGGAAGTGCTACACACCCTGCAGGCACTCAACTACAAACCGAAACATACCATCCGATGCGTTCTATTTATGAATGAAGAAAATGGTTTAGGAGGTGCTACCGCTTATGCAAAAGCCTCTAATGAAAAGAACGAATTTCACATGGCAGCATTAGAATCTGATGCGGGTGGATTTACCCCCAGAGGTTTTTCTGTCGATGGAGACAATAGCATTTTCGCCGAAAAATTTAAAGCCATGACGGACTGGCTTCCACTCTTAGAGCCTTTTGGACTTTCACTCGCTAAAGGGGGCGGAGGTGCGGACATCAATCCGCTTAAAAGTCAGAAAGGAGTCCTCATCGGATTTCGTCCAGACTCGCAGCGGTACTTTGATTTTCACCACACGGCTGATGACACTATAGATGCTGTCAATCAGCGCGAATTAGAAATGGGCGCAGCAGCGATAACTTCCTTGATTTACCTTATCGATAAGCACGGGCTTTAGTAAAGTGGATTTGTTTATTTGTGTATGCGTTTAATCGTTTACAAGCTGCATAAACAGATAGATTTTTTAACCTAAGATATTAACACAAGTTTTTGCTTAGCTGTTCTAGGTATATATACTTGTCAATTTTTATTTACTTTTGACTTATGCATACCAAACCTAAAAGCTCAACAATACAGCTCGGTGATTTACACTTTACCCCATTCATAAGCGCGGAGCGTATTGCGCAGCGCGTAAAAGAATTGGGCCAGCAAATCACCCAAGACTATCAAGGGCGCCGCCCCTTGGTCATCACGATTCTAAATGGTTCCTTTATTTTTAGTAGTGATTTGGTCAGGGCTATGGAGATAGATTGTGAGGTCCAATTCATGAAGGTGAGTTCCTACGAAGGCACGCAATCGACCGGTAAGTTGAAGTCTGTTTTTGACACACTTCCTGCACTTGAAGGACAGGATGTGATCCTAATAGAAGACATCGTCGATCAGGGACATACGATAGACTATTTGATACAAACTCTTACAGAAAAAAATCCCGCCAGTATCAAAATCGCCTCTCTTTTGTTCAAACCAGATGCCTACAAATACACGCACCCTATCGACTACCTCGGCTTTGAAATTCCGAATGACTTTGTGGTGGGGTATGGCTTAGATTACAATCAGATGGGTAGAAATTTACCCGCTATATATACTCTTCAGAAAAGTTAAGTTTATTATATTATTTATTTGGGTGTCCCCGCCTGCCGAAGAAGGCAGTTGGGCGGGCTATGCAGGGGTTCGCTTCGCTACCGTCCCGATTCCTATCGGAAATCGTGACAGCCCCTATCGGGTCTCCCTTACTATCCCTGACACGGAAAGGGGGATCTTTCTATTGGGGATCTTTCATGCTAAGTTCTACAACATTAAGACAAAACAAGAGTACTCGAATAGAGAATAAAATTTGATTAAATTTTGATAACCTCCAAATACAAGGTGTCACTACTCGCACCTGTAAAAATTCCATTGCCATTT
>CAYWOZ010000045.1:0-19421 GCA_964458675.1 uncultured Saprospiraceae bacterium | reverse complement strand
TGAGTTGACTTATTGCCCGTAGGCTCACAACTCAATAATGTGAGAATTAATAATAGAAAGCTTAATCTTACCATATTGCAAATTTTTAATTAGTGTAAAGTTTCTTTTTGGGGCTGCGACGACCTCTATCGAGGCGTCATCAGGCTCTTCGCTATATCACTTGCTAAGCCCTCTTTAGAGACGCGATAAATCGGCGTCTCTGCGGGCCTGCCCGTGTGATGCCGCTGCGATCCTTCATCTCTACGCGCTCCGCTTGTCGTGCTCCGGCTGTTTGCCTACGCGATTTTTTTATTATTTAAACCGAACAAATATCTGATGCGCGCTTAGATTAAGTTGCCTCAATTATGGTGTTTCTCTTATCCTTAAAATATTGCATCTTGATTTCAGTTTTGGATTTTTTCTCAGCCAGTATATTTATAATTCTTTGAATGTATGTAGTAGTAGTTCGAACATTTGATAAAGACGCAACTACATCATTGGATACTACCCAATCCGTAATCATAGATTCGTGGAATCCATTCTGAAAATTTTGTAATTCACCAAAGCTAACCATTCTCGTTTTAGACTTAAACTTAAAAATGTCTGTTAATTCGGACTTAAGTTTTGTCATCAATACCCCTATTTGATGAGACAACTTATGTGCTTCATTCATGTACACTTTTTGGCGTTCTTTACCTGTTTGAATTTCGGCATAAAATTCCCCCCAATTATCATACTTTTTAGCATTGTCAATATGCTCTACCATTGTAACTAAACTCATTTTAATTTTTAAAGCGACCAGATGTGCTTCGTATATTTCACGTTTGTAGTTAATACAATCTTTGATGGATTGATTTGTATCAAAAAGCCTTTTATACTGATCAGGTGGCATATTTTTGGAAACAATACTTTCCTTTTCAATAGCCATATCAAGCATGGATTCTACATTGTTCTTTTGGCTAATCTTATCTTCCAAAATTTTAAGCTCAAACTCTAAAATAGAAATCACCTCACAACAATCTTTATATTTCAAAGCAGCCAGTAAGTATTCTTGTTTTTCTGCTTCATGTTGCTCTGTTTCATTTACTAAAGTCCGAGAAAAAAGGTTTTTAACATTAAATTCATTTGAAGTCTCCAGCTTTTCTGCCCTCAAGTCAACAATCACTGCAAGTTGCGCTCGTTCTATTTGTTTGGCTTGCAATTGAATCTTTACTTCTTCTATATAGGATTCGGCTATAATTATGGATTTGAACAGTTCAATGAGTTCCTCTAAATTTTGCATTGTTTATACCATTTCTGTTTGGTTGAAAGATAAGAAAAATTGTATGTAATATTATTTGAATGAATACAAGATATCAGATTAGTCTTAGTTCATTAATTGTATCTACCAATCAGGGCGATGCGAATAGCTATAACCTGATATCATTTCTATTTTACGATACCGCTAATTTTTTGATGCAATTTTCCAACTTCTGCGTTAAAAATACTCATAATAGCTAAGGCTTTCATTGCGTTTTTTGCCTTATGGTATTTCAGAATAAGCGGTAGAAGCGGCATCCGTTTTTTTTGTGGGCGGTGTAGGGACATGATGTTTCGTGTCCAAATGAGTGTTGGCAAAAAAACGGATATAGCGGATGACACGACCGCAGTGGTAGTATGGCCTGGCAGGGCGGACCACTAGCCGATAGCCCCAAAACATCTTTAACTTTTACTACTCAATACCCAGCAGCTTGCCCATCCTTCCGAGACTCACTCGCTCCATAATACACTTTATTCTTAGCATCCCACATGATCGCCTGATAGCCTCCAAATCCACCAACACGATGATCAATATTGTGTCCTTTTTTCATCATATCTCGGATGACTTCTCTAGTAAAACCAGATTCTAAAAATAGGGTACCGCCATTAGTCATGCGCTCCCCCGTAGGTTGTGAAGAGCCAGTGTGTAACATCCTTGGTGCATCACCAGCTTCTTGTAAATTCATATCAAAATCCACTAAATTGATGACAATCTGTGCATGCCCTTGTGGTTGCATACCGCCCCCCATCAATCCGAAACTCACAAATGGTTGGCCTTCCTTAGTAATGAAAGCAGGTATAATTGTATGGAAAGGGCGTTTGCCAGGTTCGTAAACATTACGATGACCTTCTTCTAATGAAAAAAGCTCACCTCTATCTTGCAATATAAACCCTAATCCAGTAGGCGTCATTCCAGATCCCATACCTCTATAATTGGATTGTATAAGAGAAACCATATTGCCATCTTTATCTGAGACAGTCAAGTATATAGTATCACCATCTTTTAATTTAGGCTCATCGATTCTTCTTGCTGCTCGGTCTGGACTGATGCTTGCTGCATGCTGTCGGCCATAAGATTTTGATATTAGTTCTTGCACAGGGACCTTAGCAAAATCCAAATCTGCATAATATTTGGCTCTGTCTTCAAATACTAATTTCTTTGCTTCGGTGAAGTAATGCATATACTCTGCGGAGCCAAATCCCATCTTTCGTACATCATAAGTTTCCATGATATTTAGAATTTGTAAAGCAGCGATACCTTGACCGTTTGGCGGCAACTCCCATACATCATAGCCTCTATAATTTGTCGACACTGGATCAATCCAAGTAGAAGTATGTGTCTCTAAATCTTCATAGGTCAAAAAGCCTCCTTGCTCCTTCATGTATGCAGCCATGGTTTTTGCCATTTCTCCTTTATAAAAGGTATCTCTGCCTTCTTTTCCTATAGTCTGTAACGTATTCGCTAAATATGGATTTTTGAAAATCTGACCTTTTACTGGTGCCTCTCCATTAATGGTATAAGTCTCTTTAAAGCCCGGAAACTTGGATAAAAAGGGTACACTTCTCCCCCAATAATATGCAATCAACTCAGACAAAGGAAATCCATTATTAGCGTAGTCTACTGTCGGCTGTAGAATTTGCTCCATCGAAAGCTCTCCAAATTTATCATGCAATTCAAACCAACCATCTACTGCCCCAGGGACAGAAACGGGTAAAGGCCCGTGAGATGGAATCTTATCTAAGCCTTCCTTTTTGAAGTGATCTAAAGTAAGTGATTTAGGAGAGCGACCTGAGCCATTTAATCCATGCAGCTTTTGAGTTTTAGCGTCCCAGACGATGGCAAATATATCTCCTCCTATTCCATTACCTGTAGGCTCCATAAGACCCAAGCATGCGTTGGTAGCAATGGCCGCATCTACAGCTGAACCGCCCGCTTTGAGTATATCTACTCCTATTTGTGTACACAAAGGTTGCGAGCTAGCCACCATTCCATGCTGGGCTATAACTTCTGATCGAGTAGCAAATTGCTTTCCTGTAAGCCTATCTTGCGCTAAACTCAGTGTAGCATAAAAGCTGATAAAAAAGAAAAAGAAATATTTAGACATTTGAATTCAATTTTAATTGATCGATTTGATTGCTTCTATATAAGGAACTAAAAGTACAAATGTTTATCCAAAAAATATCAGCTAATACTATGGCTAATATTAAGCGCTTGAAGCTTTAAAATATACTAACCAAAAGATTACAATTAAAAACGTAGTAAAAACAAAAAGGCTTTCTCTTGGATTTAGAGAAAGCCTTCAAACGCTCATAGTGTGGTTTTAGGTTGGTTATTATGGCCAGATTCCTAATGAAAGGTAATCCGAACTGATTTTATTAATAGCACTAACAAAAGCTGCCGTTCTTAAATCAGTGATGTTCTTTTTACGCTTCATGATGCCTCTTATTTCTTGATAAGCAGTAATCATAGTTTCTTCCAAACCTGATCTTACCAAATCAATCTCATCAGCACCACTCGTAATTAATTTTCTTTCTTTTATACCAATAGTCTTTCCGGTAAGTCTTTCTACCAGGTCAACCATGTTTCCATACTTAGCTTGGTCGAATCTCTTTTCCATTCTTCCGAATCTCATGTGAGAAAGATTCTTTAACCATTCAAAGTATGAAACAGTAACCCCACCAGCATTACAATACATATCAGGTAGAATCATTTTTCCTTTTTTAAGGAGATACTCACTTGCTTCAGCAGTAAGTGGTCCGTTAGCAGCTTCAGCGATGATTTTCGCTTTTACCTTCTTCATATTGTCTTTTGTGATTTGATTTTCTAGAGCTGCTGGTACTAAAATATCACATTCAACAGTAAGTACATCTTTACGAGACTTCATTTTTTTTGTACCTGGAAAGCCTATTATCGTGCCTTTTTTCTTGCGGTACTTCATCAACTTATCAATGTTAATACCATCATCACTATAGATAGCACCTTCATATTCTGCTACACAAATAATCTTTACATCTCCCTCCTTCTGAGAAATATTAGCGGTGTAGTATCCGACATTTCCAAGACCTTGAACAGCCATGGTTTTTCCCTTTAAGCCAGCTGTAAGCTTAAGTTCTTTCATATCGTCCTCATAAGAACAAGCTTCTTTTAATGCATAAAATACGCCTCTTCCTGTAGCTTCTGTTCTACCCTGGATACCATATTGGTGAACTGGTTTTCCCGTTACACAGGCAGCAGCATCAATATCCCCACCTTTCATTGTCAGGTAAGTATCTAGAATCCAAGCCATTTCTCTAGAACCAGTACCGTAATCTGGAGCAGGAACATCTACACCAGGTCCTATAAAGTTCTTTCTAATCAACTCCATCGTATATCTTCTGGTGATATTCTCCAATTCTTTTTCGGTGTACTCTCTAGTACTGATAGTAACTCCACCTTTGGCACCTCCAAAAGGCACATCTACAATAGCACACTTATAGGTCATCAATGTCGCCAATGCTACAACTTCATCTTGATTCACTTTTTGGCTAAAACGAATACCCCCTTTAGTAGGAAGTCTGTGGTGACTGTGTTGTGCTCGGTAAGCTTCTATCACTTTGTATTCCTTACCGACTTTTACAGGGAAACGCATTTGATACACAGAATTACATACTTTAATCTGCTCCAACAGACCTTTGTTAAGGCCAGTATGCTTAGCAGCTTTATCGAAATTCTGATTTACACTTTCTAAGAAATTACTCATTCTCTTTTATTTGATTTTCAATATTAGTTAGTTTATTATCAATGGAAAATAAATAGATTATAATTCCAATAAAGATGACTGCCAAGGTTCCGACCACTAGATATATTTTGCCAGAACTATGAAGTGCAACATCGATTGGGTCATTTGCCATAAGCTGGCCTGAGAAGCCAAACATGGAAACGATAATTATAAAGATATTGATTTTCATACCACTATAGAATAGATGATAAATTTGTTGCCATGAAGGTACAATTTAGTTCCTGGTTTAATCAAACTTTTCCAGAAAATAATCTTGTAATATTTCACTTCTATAAGACAATTGCGCTAACCAAAATCCAAGCAATGTCCAACCAATTACAGCAGGATAAAAAACAGTCCTCAGCGTGCTATCTAAGTCTTCTCCACCAAATCCAGGGTTTCCGCCATTACCAGGGTGTAGGCTATCTCCTACCATACGTGGTAAGACGAATAGCAAAAATACGGCAGCTACAAAACCGATGATACTATATACAGCACTAATCTTAGCTCTTAAGATTTCATCATCTATTGCTGCTCTTAACAAGAAATAAGCAAAGTAGATTAAAAGCGTTGCTGCACTTACATTGAGTTTGATTTCTTGGAAAGTCCACCAAGTACCCCAAGTACCTCTAGCCCATATAGCTCCTGTTGCACATCCTAATATGCCATATAGAACTGCGACTTTTATCATGCTTGCCGCAATTGTATCCCTTTTTATGTCCTTAGAGATTAGGTATATAACAGCGGAGATTAGACTACCAAATAACAAGAAAGTCATTCCAAACCACATAGGGACATGGTAGAATAAATTCCTAAGGGATTCATATAATATCGCTCTGAAAGGAAATTGTGCTCGATCAGCTTTCTTGAATTTTCCAAAACTGTTCACAGGCCAAGCAGCTATTGCTCCATCTATATCAATCTCCTTCTGTACAATAGAAACCGCTGAAGGCCTTATGAATGTTCCGATACCGTTGGCTGAAAGAATGATGGAATAGCGCTCCCTTTGCAGTATGCTAGGCAACTTCACTGGGATATCAAAGCTTGCTTTTAATTCATTGCTGGCTAGTACAATTACAGTTTGACTCTGGATACCAAAAGTGTCATTAATTTTTATAAAAGCATCAACCTGGTCACCAGCTTGGAAGTGCGTGTTATAAGTAGCAATAGCAAGATCATAGGTTTGGCCTGCTTCTAGCGCAGCTGGGTTTACCTGTAGAATACCTGGGTTAAGGGGTCTAGAAATACCTGCAACAATAGCGTAAAGTACAAGAACGGATGCAAGATATTTCCACCAGTTTTTCTTCATGTTTTGTTTTATCTTCCCTCTAAATAACGTAAAATATTAGTCTTTCCATATAATAGGAAACAATATAAGTATAAGCCCTACCAGTATCGTATCGATAGCTAATAAAATGACAATATCGTGAAAAACAGGCATCGCTTCTTGAGCAAAACTAGCTTGCGTTAGTTTTATCAAACTAAGTAGTATCGGCAACAATACTGGGAACCCCAAAATAGCCGTAAATACAGCACTGCTGTCTGTCTTATTCGCTATGGCAGAAATAAAGGTTAGTACAATACCTAGTCCTAAACTTCCTAAAGCAATAGTGCCTAAAAAAAGGCCTAAGTTTTGAATTGGAATCGCTAAAAACAGAAGAAACGTTCCGGTCGCCAAACATAAGAGTAAGAATACTAGCAAAATATTGTAAATCATCTTAGCAAGTACGATGTGTATCCCACTTGCCAACTGATATAAATAAAGCCGAGTACCGTCTTGCTCAATAGCAAAACTCTTAGCGACTGCATTGATGGCTATAAATAAAGCTACCAACCAAAATAAGCCATTCCAAGGGAGTTCTTTTACTTCTTGTAGAGAAGCATAAATAACAAAGACAGTAGATAGTACATATAGCAATGCGCCTCCTAGAGCATACTTCCTACGAAGCTCCATTTTAAATTCTAAGCCTATTAATGCTAAGATTGTCTTCATGCTCAAATGTAAGCAGAAATTCGATTGGGATAGCTAATACTAAAAAGAATTTGATATGGGTGAAAGAGATAGAATGTTTATGATGTTTAAAGATTCTATCAACATTTTATATTCAGCATAAAACAAATCTAATTGACTACATTTACGTTAGAAATTAAATACAATACTAATAAAGTGAATTATATAGTCTATGATTTAGAGGCAACCTGCTGGAACGGTCATCCCGCAGCAGATATGCAAGAAATCATTGAAATCGGTGCAGTGCTTATCAATGAATATGGAGAGGTAGAAAAGGAGTTCAGTCGGTTTATCAAACCGAGATTAGCCCCAACACTATCTATGTATTGTAGAGAATTGACAAGTATTACCCAAGCACAAATAGATAGAGCTGACACCTATGATGATGTCATTTACGACTTCAAACATTGGATAAATATGGAAGAGGACTATTTGCTATGTTCTTGGGGGAAGTTTGATAAGCTAATGCTTTTTGAAAATGGTGAACTGCATGACTTAGATACAGAATGGATTAATCCTCATATCGACATGAAGAAGCAGTACCAACGTATTAACAAATTGAAGAAGGAAATAGGATTGAAATGGGCAATAGGTAGAGAAGAATTTGAGTTTGAAGGTATAGCCCATAGAGCAATTAGTGATGCCATCAATACAGCAAAAATATTTGTTCGTTATATTGAAGATTGGGAGTATTAAGGACTGAAGTAATTTATTTATCTTGAAGAAAATAAGACAATTTCTAATTACTACTTTAATCGGGGGACTACTAGTCATCCTACCTATTGGGCTATTCTACCTATTGGCTAAGTTTATCTTTGATTTAGCGTCCACTGTCATAAAGCCTATCGCCAATCTAATACAAATTGATGGCGAATACAATAATTATATAGCTCAAGGTATCGCATTTCTTATCATAATTGCATTCTGCTTTTTTGTTGGCCTATTCGTTAGAACTAGGTCTGGCAAACAAATTTACTTATACTTTGAACAAAGTAGTTTAGCAAGACTTCCTTTCTACAATACTATTAAGGAAACCGTACAGCAGCTTTTTAGCTCTAGAGGTAAAAGTTTTACTCAAGTCGTAATCGCGGACGTGATGCAAACTAAAATGACTGGATTTGTTACCAATGAACTACCAAATGGTTTATATACCGTCTTTGTACCAACAGCTCCAAACCCTACAAATGGATATATATTTCACTTGCGAAAAGACCAATTGGAATTTTTGGACATTAAAGCTGAGGACGCAATGCGAACGGTTATTGGTGTAGGAACAGGTTCAGAGATTTTATTCGATGCTCCAAGAATAAAAGACTTTAAATCAAAAAAAGAAGAAGAGTGAGTTTAGATATATTTTTCTAGTCCATAACCAGTCAATCGATTGTGGTAGAAATACAATACTTTGAAATTCTGACTAACGATCAATTCATAATTCTTGTCAATCATCAATGGTTGAAGACCATGAAATGAACCCAATTTATCAATCCCGTCTTTAAGCAATTCATCATTGTCATAGAATATCTGAGGAGACAATTTGACTTTGCCGTTTTCTTCTAGTGCAATTAATCTTGTCCTCAAGCGCTCTAATATCTCATGCATTTTATCCGTCTTGAAACTGTAATCCTCAGGTGGCTGACGAAGCAATGCAAACAGGTCTAAATTTGGATGTTCTTTTTTTAATAAATGGAATCCTGCAAAAGCAATGAGATGACTGCTTAATACAATATTGTCTTTGTGATATCTATCAACAATCCTATCTGCTAATATCTTGGTGTACTCTCTTTCTCTTTGAAGATTTTCTTCAATGACTCCATCCGTTTTAAAATAGTCTTTAATATCAATGACATTACCATGTCGATCAAGACTTTGCCCTTCCTTATCTACAAAGTTACCTAATACATCCATCGGTTTTCCAAAGGATAAAGTAATGTCTGATTTTCTAGTAAACAATCTCCAGATAAATCTGGCCACTTGTTTGAATGAATAAGATTGATCTTTCTTTTGAACATACAGTTCCCTGCCTTCTCTACGTAAATGTTCTTCGATTAAGAATTTTGCTTCCAATACAAATGGATATCCAAGCACTAAAGGAACAATGTATACTTTCTTGTTTTTATTTCGCTGAAGCAAAGATCTCTGGGCCTCTATCGTAGTACCCAGCAAACCCATTTTTAGCTTACTCTCTAATGCCCCTGAACGAGACCGGGTACCACCAGGAAAAAATAAATTGTTCACTCCCCATTCGATGGAAAGTTTACTTACTCCTTTTAATGTTTCTAAATATATAGCATTTTTCTTCCTTCTATCTACTCGATATGGCCCCAATCGATTCATAAAGTAAGCAGCATATCCTGCATTATATAGGTTCAAACCTGCACCATAAGTAAAGACCGGTAAGCCCACCACAGCATCTACCGCATACCCAATTAAAATAGAATCCAGATTACTGAAATGCGTAGGAACTAATACAACCGTTCCCTTTGTAATGAGATCTCGAACTTCATCAACAGCCCCCTGGCAATTAAGTCGCTCATGTATACTCATACCCTTTTTATAAGCACTTCGTCTAAAGTTTCGGATGGTAGCACCAGTATTGAGCAGCTTATTAAAAAAGAAGGTCAAAAAGCGTCTAGCAAACTTGAAGGTTTTGACCTTAAATGTGCTAACAATCTCTTCAGAATAGCGATCGATAATCTCCTCAAGAATATTATGGTAAGCATTTAACTGAGCCTCTTCATCCACATCATCACGCGCTTCTACTAACCGCCTCTGTAGTTTACTCCAAATAATTTTCTCATTAGGCGGGTCCACTTTCCAAGGCTCCTCTTTGACTCTGATTCTTTCGTCAAATATCGTCTTAGCCAATAAGTCATAAAGCTTTCCTTTATGAATCTTGGTGAGGCGGTCAAAAACAATTTTGTTAAGATTTAATATAAATGAATCTCGAAGCTCACTTGCCTTATAGATTGGCCAGTCTTGGACATCTTCCAAAACAGGAGGATAAGCATGATACCTATCTCGCTCTTTTTGTTGTCTTCTATTAAGGTTTATTTTTGCTTCCATGCAGCAAACTTTTCATTTATGTCTTCGATATAAGCTACTATTTCATCTCTGCCCTTACGTTTGTTAGCAGAGGTCTTAAATTGCTGTGGCAATTCATGCCAGCTCTCCAAAAGAGCGGTTTGAAATGCAGTGATATTTGACTCTACTTCCTCAGGTTTTGATTTATCCGTTTTGGTATAAACTATAACAAAAGGAACTCTACTTTCTCCAAGCCAATTTACAAATTCTATATCAATTTGCTGTGGTTTGATATTGCTATCAATCAATAAGAAGGTGCACTGCAAGGTGATTCTCCTCTGAAGATATCCTTCTATCATTTTTCGGAATTTCTCTCTTTTAACCTTTGAAATCTTGGCATAACCATAACCTGGCAAATCCACCAAATACCATTCTTTATTGATAATAAAGTAATTTATCATTTGGGTCTTTCCTGGCTTTCCAGAGGTGAGCGCAAGTTTTTTACGGTCGCAGATCATATTGATTAGGGAAGACTTCCCTACATTGGACCTGCCAATGAATGCATACTCCGGGATTTTAGTCGGAGGACATTTATTTACATTTGGATAACTGGCTGAGTAATCAGCGTTGTGTATTGGCATTTTATTGCGGTCTTTATGCTTAGCCTATTAATGAGTCAAAAGTAAGCATCATTTCTTAAAATATATTTAAAAAGAATTGAATAGAGCTTAAAGTAAAGTTAATCAGAGGCTAATTCACCCATATTGATGAAATACCAATTACTTTAACATCGTTAATTGGTACTTAATTAATGCAAAAAATAACCATATGAAAAATCTGATTCTTATATTCGCAATACTAATCATGAGTCAATTTGCCTTTTCACAGGTAGATTTTGGGATCAAAGCAGGCGTAAACACCTTTGATGTTCATGATGAGATTATTCAGAGTAATTTTCAAGACTTCACATTAGCGGTTAGAGAAGCGCAATACGGTTTTCATGCTGGCATATTTTTACGTGCTAAGATAGGTCCAGTATTAGTGCAGCCAGAACTGGTTTTCAATTCTGACAATATCGATTACACCTTAGATCAAGGGGGGCTAGGTCAGACGATTATAAATCAAAAATACAGAGCGATTGACTTGCCTGTTTTAACAGGGTTCAAATTAGGGCCTATTAGAATTTTGGGTGGTCCAGTAGCACATTACCAATTGGAGAGCATAACCGATTTTACAGAAGATATACAAACAGAGAATTTCTCTGATCAAATAAATTTAGGTTACCAAATAGGTGCAGGATTTGACTTGAAGTCGATTACTGTTGATTTACGCTATGAAGGCAATAATACCAAGTTTGGAGAAGCACTTACCGTATTAGGCCAGGACTTCCAGTTTGCTCAAAGTCGCAACAGACTGGTTTTCTCACTAGGATATAAATTCTAGCCATTTATCAAGAACACTTACCATAAATACTAAGGAGAAAGCACATTATCGGATGATGGTGTGCTTTTTTATTTGGGGCCATCCACTCGCCTTTTGGCTGCGCACTATCCTATACTGCAAAAGGCAGTGGTCGAGTTGTCCGTTATATCCATTTTTTTGCCTAAACAAAGAGGGCGCGAGGCGTCGCGTGCCCACGCCGCGCAAAAAAAACGGATGCCACTTCCACCTCTTGTCCTCTAGGGCTATAGCTGAAACGCATCGCCCAGTAAGATGAAACCTATTTTTTCAAATTCATCGCGGAGTAGCGCAGCGACCGGAGCTCGTCGCTCAGGGAGCGAAAGGACAAGGAATAGTAGAGATGCGACGTAGGGGCGAATTGCATTCGTCCGATAGAAACCAAAAAGGTCTACTTATAACAATATTTCTCTTAAGACAAAAAATCAAGCCCCGAAGTGAGCAGACCGCAGGTCCGTAGTGAAATGGAGTCTTGGATAGTCCGGTGCCGTTTTTTTCCGGCATGGCCCCTTCCTATCATAATATTTCTATCGCATCTTGAATTTATGGAGACTATTGAAGAATCGTACGAGGATCTAGAAAGGCGTACATGAGATCGACAAGCACATTAATCAGCACAAAAGTAATGGCTGTAAATATAACGGCACCCATCACAACGGGGATGTCAAAATTAATCAAGGCTGTCACCGTCACCTCGCCAAGCCCCTTAAAATTGAACACATTCTCTACAAAAAATGCCCCTGCCAAAAGGGCTGCAAACCAACCCGTAATCGCTGTTGCGACTGGGTTCAAAGCATTGCGCAAACCATGCTTAAATATCAATTTAGTACGCTGTAATCCCTTTGCCTTTCCTGTGCGCATAAAATCCATACTCAAGACATCTAGCATGGAAGAACGCGTCAACAATGTGATGATAGCCACCGGCCGAATACCCAGGGCAATACCGGGCAAAATCAAATTTTTGAATACATATACTGGGTCTCCAAAGTCATCTAACTCCAAAATACTCCCTTGTATATTGAGTCCAGTGAGGTCTCCCAAATAATATCCAAAGATGAGCGCTAAAATAATAGCGGTCACGTAACTGGGTAAGGAATAACCAATCACAGAACACACTACGGCGATATTATCCGTCAAGCTATTCTTATAAATGGCTGCCATCACACCTAAAAATATGCCTATCAAACTGGCTAGAATAATAGCAAAAATAGCCAGCAATATAGTCTTTGGAATAGCCTCAGAAAGTATAGCAGATACGCTCCTTCCTGTTTGGTAACTCTCTCGTAAATAAGGCTTTTTCAGTATCAAATCTTTCTCGCCTAGGGAGAGTAAAGAACTGTATTGGTAGCGTCGTTTTTGAGCTTCTTCTTTTGCAACAAAATTGACGGGTGAGATATCCCTCAAATAATAATACAACTGTACATAAAGTGGTTTGTCCAAACCTAATGCTGTCCGTTTAGCTGCAACCGCTCCTGTCTCTGCACGCTGTCCAAATGTAAGCTGCGCAGGATCTACTGGTGCTAAAAATATGATCGTCGTTATCAAAATCACTATGGTGATGATGACCAAAATTCCAGACATTAATCGCTTAAGCACATATCTGAGCATAGACTATTTTATATACACTTTGTATTTATCAGTTGCGATAATCCTTCCTATTGGAAATGCATCTGAGCTGGACTGTTTGATAAAATTTTCAAACTCTTCTTGCTTATCTGCAGCAATGGAAACCAATAGACCACCACTGGTCTGTGGGTCAGCTAGAATATGTTTTTGATAGTCCGAAAGCTGAGCAATTTTGTGACCATAGCTTGCCCAATTTCGATTGGTTCCTCCAGGCACACTTCCTTTTTCGAGGTAGTAATCTATTGCTTCCTTATTCAAGAGTGGGACTTGCTCAAAGATTAATTCTGCAGAAGTTTGGCTTGCTTCACACATCTCGGACAAATGCCCTAATAAACCAAATCCAGTGACATCTGTCATAGCATGCACATAATCAAAATTGGCCAATTCAGCGCCTAGTTTATTTAATTTCAACATACTTTCCGACGCGATATGGTCATGCTCCGGTAGGCGAATCTTCTTCTTTTGTGCGGTTGACAAAATCCCGACACCTAAACCTTTGGAGAGATATAGTAGGTCTCCTTGTTGAGCTCCGCCATTCTTTTTTACATTTTTGGTATCCATAATACCAGTCACAGCCAAGCCAAAAATAGGCTCAGGGCTATCAATACTATGCCCTCCTGCAAGCGGAATACCTGCTTCCGCACAAGCTGCTCTGCCTCCTTCAATCACCATATTAGCATACTCAACAGGAACCGTATTCACCGGCCAACCTAGTATCGCTATAGCCATCAATGGCTTTGCCCCCATGGCGTAAATATCACTAATAGCATTGATACTCGCTATCTTACCAAAATCAACCGGGTCATCCACAATAGGCATAAAAAAGTCGGTTGTGCTGACTATAGATTTTCCATCTCCGATATCCATCACAGCTGCGTCATCTCGTTCATCATTTCCCACTAAGAGATTTGGGAATGGTAATTTTTCACTAGCGGTCTTTAGAATTTGGTCAAGAACTTGCGGACTGATCTTGCAACCACATCCTGCACCGTGACTGTATTGCGTTAATTTAATTTCCTCTTGTTTTATCATGCGGTAGGCATTTCTGCTTTAAATTGAATGAGTTCTGTGGCTATCTTGTTAAAGTTAGCATGCTCAAAATTAATCTTATATATAAACTCTGTTTGGTTTTTATCTAGCAGAATTGTGTAAGATTTGTCATAATAAGTCAATGCGATTTTAGCCGCTAATGCATAGTCATTATTTTCTAAAGCTTCTAAGGCTTGCTTAATACGAAGTCCCCCCAATCTTTTTTGGATTTTTTCAAAACCTATCTTGAGATCTTCACAATTATCCTTTGTATATATTTTGACCAAGTGCTTGACTCTTTCTTCGTCCGGAATAGAAATATTTATCAATGGGCTTTCCTTTAGGGTAGACCAAAATTCAGAATGCAATGGTATCTGGCCAATCATCCTACTTTCATTTTCCACCCATATTGGCTTTTCTATATCAAATGATTTTATTTGATGTGCAAGTTGATTTTCAAAGAGTTCGACAGAAGGCTGCTGCTCTTCACCGATCCAGCCAAAAGCCGAACCTTTATGATTGGCTAGTCCTTCTAAGTCTAGTACTTGAGCCCCTTGAGCTCTAAGTTCGTGCAAGATTTCCGTCTTTCCTGAACCTGTTTTACCTCCGACAACAATTAGTTTTAAAGCTTTGCTACCTAATACACGCGTTACATATTTACGATAAGATTTATATCCACCAGGAACAGTTTTGGTCCTAAAGCCAGCCATATTAAATAGCCAAGACATCGATTGGCTTCGTTTACCTCCGCGCCAACAATAGATGATCGCTTCGTCATTTCCAATATATGCTCGAGCCTGTTTCAAAAAGGTATGCATTTTTGGTCCGACTAGTTCGATGCCTTTGTCGAAGGCAATCTCTGGGCTGGATTGTTTGTACAGGGTGCCCACCTCTGCTCTTTCTTCATTGGATAATAATGGGATATTGCAAGCGTCTATAATGTGTCCTAACTCAAACTCTGCAGGTGTGCGTACGTCGATAATTTTTGAGTCAAAACTGAAATCAAAAAAAGTGTCTAATATTTGATTGGCTTTTTCCGATTCCTCCATTATGACATTGTCTTTTTGACTGCTTTCTGCCAGCCAGCGTATAGTTCTTCGCTTTCTTTAGGAGGCAATTTATGCTTGAACTCTTTATCTGTTTTCCAAGAGGATTTGATTTGTTTCATGCTGTAAAATCCAGTATGCAATCCTGCTAAGAAAGCCGCTCCTATAGCTGTAGTCTCAATTACTTTGGGTCGCTCTACAGGCACCCCTAGTATATCAGATTGAAACTGCATCAAAAAATTGTTAGCAGAAGCTCCGCCATCCACTCGCAATTTCTTCAGTCTAACTTTACTGTCTTTTTGCATCGCTCCTAATACATCCTTAGTTTGATAAGTAAGAGATTCTAAAGTAGCTCTTATGATGTGGTTCTTAGTAACCCCTCTGGTCAAGCCATAGATAGCTCCTGTTGCCTCCATGTCCCAATATGGTGCTCCAAGGCCTGTAAATGCAGGTACCACATATACACCTGCGCTGTCTTTAACCGACTTAGCAAAGTATTCAGAGTCTACCGCAGAATCTATAATCTTAAGTCCATCTCTGAGCCATTGAATAGCTGCACCAGCTATAAATACAGAACCTTCTAAAGCATAAGTCACCTTTCCATTCAACCCCCATGCAATAGTAGTCAATAAGCCATTTTTTGAATTTACTGCTTTATGGCCAGTGTTCATGAGCATAAAACAACCTGTACCATAGGTGTTTTTCGCCATACCTTCGGTGAAACAAGTTTGCCCAAAAAGAGCTGCTTGTTGATCTCCCGCAATGCCGGTAATTGGAATTGATTCTCCAAATATTTGCTTGTCCGAAGAGCCAAAATTTCCACTACTATTACGTACTTCAGGTAGTACCTCTTGTGGTATTTTTAAATACGATAATAGCTTTTTATCCCATGATAGTTTTTTGATATTATAGATTAAGGTTCTACTTGCGTTACTGTAATCAGTGGCGTGAACTTCCCCTCCTGTAAGGTTCCACAATAACCATGAATCTACTGTACCAAATAGCACCTTACCTGCTTTAGCCTTTTTTCTCAGCCCAGGAATTTTATCTAGCATCCACTTAATCTTGGTCCCTGAGAAATAGGCGTCTATAACCAAGCCAGTATTGCTTCGGACATACCTCTCCAAACCATCCTTTTTCATCTTATTGCAAATAGAGGCTGTACGCCGATCTTGCCAAACAATAGCTTTGCTTACTGGTTCACCTGTTTCAGCATCCCATAACACAGTCGTTTCTCTTTGATTGGTAATCCCTATAGAGGAAATTTGTTTGGCGCTTACCTTACATTTTGACATCACCTCTTTAGCGACCTTGATTTGAGACTTATATATGTCCATCGCATCGTGCTCTACCCAACCAGGTTGAGGAAAAAATTGAGGAAATTCTTCTTGAGAAACGCCCTTAATTCTACCTTGTTGGTCGAAAAGAATTGCTCTGGAGCTGGTTGTTCCCTGGTCCAGGGCTAAAACATACTTTTTCATGGCTATAAGTATTAAATTTGAGCAAATGTGAAAGTAAGAAAGGAAAGCCCAAAAGGCAAATAAAGCAAAGGGTGATTTACATTAATAGACCTTGATTACAATGGAACATAAAATGGTCTGATTTGTTAATACCCGTATGATGGAAACCGCACCTATGGTAGATAAAACAAGCTTTGAAAAGTCATTTATAGCGTATAGTCGGATAAGCCAGATATCTCAAAGAGATAAGGCCTACGCAGATGAGGCTGCAAGCTTAAGACCTTTCTATAAATATAGCCCTGCTTTTTCAAATTTTAAGCAGATTATAGAAGACAAGAAAAAGGACAAAGTGGATCGAAAATTATTGGCATCTGTCCTATTGAAACAATATAGCACCTTCAATGTATCTGCAAAAACAAAGGTCAATATTGACAAGCTACTAGACGAAAATACTTTCACTGTAGTTACTGCTCACCAGCCCTCTTTATTCACTGGCCCATCTTATTTTATATATAAGATATGTTCAATTCTTAATCTATCGCAAAAACTGAATAGTGATTTGAACGATGCTTATGTTGTGCCTGTTTTTGTGACTGGAGGTGAAGATCATGATTTTGAAGAAATTAGTTCAGCTCAAATTTTTGGTAGAAAGCTTACTTGGGAGCAGGACAAGGGAGGTTCAGTTGGAAAGCTAGATACTAGCAGCCTTAGCAAGGTATTAGATGAACTGAAAGGTATATTAGGAGATAGACCTATCGCAAGCGATATTTACGAAACGATACAAACGGCGTTTACCAAGCACAAAACATATGGTCAAGGGATGTGCTATCTTGTCAATGAACTCTTTGGTGAGTATGGTCTTATTGTATTGGACATGAGTGACAAAGAACTCAAAGAGGCATTTATTCCTGTTATTGAAAAGGAAGTCTTTGAGCGTAAGTCTGTTTCATTTGTTCAAGAAACGGTGAGAGCTTTAGAGGAAGCTGGGTATTCTAACCAAGCGCATCCTAGAGATATCAACCTGTTTTATTTAGGTGATGGCTATCGGGAACGCATCATTTTTGAAGATGGTAAGTACGAAGTCAACAATCAAAACATAAGTTTTTCTGCAGAAGAAATAAAAGCAGAGATTCATAATAGTCCAGAAAGATTCTCTCCTAATGTAGTTTTGCGTCCACTATATCAAGAATATATACTACCTAATCTAGCCTATGTTGGAGGTGGAGGAGAACTAGCCTATTGGATGGAACGGCAAAGTCAATTTGAGCACTTCGGGATTAACTTCCCTATGTTGATTCGAAGAAATTCTGTGCTCATCGTAGATAAGGGTAACGAGAAAAAGCTGAATAAACTTTCTGCATCGTTGGATGATTTACTAGAGGAAGAACATCTAATGGTAGCTGCTTTTCTAAATAAGCATTCTGAAAATGAATTCACATTAGAAAAGCAAAAAAAAGCCATCTCAAAGACTTTTGAGGAAGTCATAGCATCAGTTGAGAAAGTAGACAAGTCTTTGCTTGCCACTGTCAAAGCGGAACGTGCAAAGCATATCAAGTCTTTAGAAAATTTAGAGGGTCGTCTTAAGAAAGCGGAAAAGAACAAATTTGACACAGGCATCAATCAACTCAAAGGAATCAAGTCGAAATTATTTCCAAGCAATAATTTGCAGGAAAGGAAAGAGAATTTTCTTACTTTTTATACAAGATATGGAAGTGCATATATTGAATACTTAGTAGAAAATTTAGATCCTTTTGAAAAGGGACTTATGGTGATTAGAGAGGTGTAGAGAACACTCTACGAAGCTTTCTTCGCAGCATTAAAAAACGCAAGTAACTCCCCTATTTTAGCAGTCAAATCTTTCCGATCGACTATAAAATCTAAAAAACCATGGTCTACTAAGAACTCAGAACGCTGAAAACCTTCAGGTAAGTCTTTCTTAATAGTTTCTTTTATAACCCTTGGTCCAGCAAAACCAATTAGTGCTCCTGGTTCAGAAAAATTGATATCACCCAACATAGCAAAAGATGCAGTCACTCCCCCCGTTGTAGGATCCGTCAGAAATGAAAAGTAGGGTAATTTATTTTTTGCAAGTAAGGTAAGCTTGGCGCTTGTCTTTGCCATTTGCATTAGAGAGAAAGCACTCTCCATCATTCGTGCTCCACCAGACTTACTTATAATCATAAAAGGTGCACCTACTTCAATACAATAGTCTATGGCCATAGAAATCTTCTCGCCCATAACTGAACCCATCGATCCACCTATAAAACTAAAATCCATAGCAGCAATGACTAAAGGCATTTTGTTGACCTTTCCATAAGCCACACTTATGGAATCCATCAAATCTGTCTTCTCATGAGCAACTATCAGCCTATCAGAATATTTTTTTAAATCACTCCACTCTAAAAAATCCTTTGAAACCAGATTATTGAAAAGGTCGACAAATTTTCCATTGTCAAATATCATTTCGAAATAATCGTGAGATCCGATTCTTACATGATAATTACAAAAAGGGCACTTGAAAAAATTCTCTTTCAGTTCCTTGTTTGTGGAAGTCTCATTACAAGACTTGCATTTGAACCATAGTCCATCAGGAGCTTCTTTCTTATTTTGTGTAGCTGTTTGTATCCCTTCTTTGAGGCGTTTAAACCAACCCATATAAAGTAGTTATATCATTCATTTGAGCAGCCAAAATAGGTCACTATATCCGAAAATGCTAATTTATATCAAACTAGCT
>CAYWOZ010000044.1:0-19641 GCA_964458675.1 uncultured Saprospiraceae bacterium | reverse complement strand
TCGCGTCAAATCTATAAATGAATTGGCCATAAGTGATATTGTATATTTTACTTTCTACATGATTAATTTCATAGTTGTCATAGTTTGAAATCGGCTTGTAAGTGTAAGATTCATCTCGGTGTAGAATTGATTCTGTGTGATCTTTTTTTTGTCCTGCAGGATAAATTTTAAACAAATTTGAAAGTGGAATCTCTAGCTTGCCTTCGTCATTCTCTACCAATAAGGATTTCTTTGAAACTTCTAGAACCTGGCCTTTCAACCAATTTTTATCTTTCAAAATAATTAGAGACTCTTCTCCTTTTTCAGATGAATTAGAAATTACAGCTGAAGGAATTTGGGTAAGAATTTTATCCGTATAAAATTTAAGAATTTCGCCTTCTACATCTAGGGATATGGTCATAGTGTCCCATTGCACAATTAACCCTTCAAATGCCAGACCATCCTCTAATACGACAACTATTTTAGACGGCTCCTTAGCCTCTGACTGAGCGCTTAGAAAAACAGGCATGAATAGCCAGAAAAGCAAAATTAGACAATGTTGGGTTTTCATCTTCTTAAAGTTAATAAATTTAATGACGTATCGATTCATCAAAAATGTTAATAAATCTCCATTTCGCGCAAATCTGCTCACAAACTGATAGACGTAGATATATCAAAAAGCGTTGGGTGAAAAGCATAATAAACACCATTCACGAATTCGTCTTCAAGCTATTAAATATAGAATGCGATCACTTTGTCATTACACTCCTCCTTAAATTTAACTATTTCACCGTTTGAGTGTGAGTGTGAGTTTGAGAGCCGAGAAATTTCCCACTCAATACTGATGACTCAAACTCTAAACTCATTCTTTTGCGCGAGAGATAGGAACGGCACGATGTGCCATAGAGCCATTTATATGAGCCAAGGAGATCTGGAAGGCTCGATAGAGACAACAGGCGACTATGGCTCACATGGCTCTAGGGTGCAGCGTATAGTGGATAGCTCGGTCGTTAGACGCGCCCAATAAACGTTTAATTAAAAAAATCTCCTAATTGAATAACAAATAATTGCGGCCTAAATTATCCTGATTGTTTATTTGCTTATGCGTTTAATCGTTTAAAAATCAGATTGAAAACCTACCTAGTTGCGTCGTAGCCTTCTCTGAGTTGAGGATTATTAGGGGCAACTTCAAGGCCCATGCGGAAGTACTTATTGGATATCGACTTGGCTCCTTGGCGTACCCGATAGAAGCTGCCTATATCATAGTAAAAACCTATTAAGGCAAAGTTGATGTCTTGATCATTTTTGTTATTGAGATACTGAAGATACTCATCGATGTACGAAAAATTAGATTTTACTTTTAGCATTTCTAAGAAGCCAGTCAGAAGCTTGTTGATGTCTCTATCAAACTTGTACTGCTCCGCCATCACTCCTGCTCTAAGGTTGAGTGCAGAGCTATATAGAGGATGTATCTCTACCGCGCGATCAACATAATAGCGTGCCTCGTTAATTTGCTGCTCTCGGAGTTCTCGCTCGCTTGCATTTGTCCTAAGAAATTGTTGCTGATATATTGCCGTGGCCATCATAGCATTGGCTCTTGCAGAATTGGTAGACACCTTAATCGCATAGGCATTCAGGTTATAGGTATTTTTCCAAGCAGGGGTGCGCCAAATGGTCTTAGCCGTATAGCCTATCATAAAAGCTGCAAATACAGCCATCGAAATCATCTTGCCCTTGGAGCCAAATTTAGCTGGCAAATAGTGCCCAATCAACCAAGCCATGAAAAGCACTGAACCTACAGAAGAAACGTATACAAATCGCTCATTCATAAATGTACCCACCGGAAAAAACAGATTGGAAGTAATCGAAAGTGTGGCCATAAAAAAGATAATACAAAAGGAAACAATATTCTTTTTGAAAAGACCCCATAATGCTCCTGCTGCTAAAGCAATATACAAAGCTAAAGAAAACAGTGTCCCACCCTTAGCCCAATTCATAATCGGAATATGGTAAGGGTAATAGTCATGAGTAAGTGGATGCGGGTAAAACATCAGCTTGAAGTACAATCCTAAAGTATAGGTGATGGTCGCAAATTTTTCTTCTACACTCATACCCTTGAAAGGATCATTGAGCAAGTCTGCCTCCCCATCAATGCTCCCTTCCAGAAAATGTCCAATAACTTGAAATCTAATAAAAAGATATAAAAGTGTAGCCGCAATTCCGGGGATCGCTACAAGGGCTATTTTTTTAAAATCCGTCTTACAAAAATACCATCCTAGTAATGGAAGAATCGCCATAAAGGTAATGGTGTTCTCTTTAGTCATAACTCCTAGAAAGAAGACGATAAACGTCGGTAAGAGCCAGGCTAGCTTTTCACTTAACAAATATCGGATGGCGAAATAAGTAGCTCCGAGACATGCTAAGAGAGTTAGTATCTCATCTCTTCCTTTGACGTTAGCTACTACTTCCACATGTAGAGGATGCGCTGCAAAGATCATGGCTCCGATAAAAGCTACACTTAAGAACTTACTTCTATGAAATGAGCGATGGTCGTAGAGCATCGCAAGTACTCTAAATAGCAACAAGCAATTAAGTGCGTATAACAACACATTAATTAAATGACTGGTCTTCTCGCTCTGACCGAATATTGCAAACTCCATGGCAAAACTTACAATTGAAAGAGGACGGTATCTTGCCCCTGCGACTAGTTTTTTTTGCTCTCCAAAGTAACCTTCAAAACTCTCAGTGCTTAATATCTTCTTGATACCTGAGAGGCCTTCTTTAGCATAGGCGTTTTCTACATAGACGATTTTATCGTCAAGGACATAATCAAAAGAATAAGTGCCGATATACAATAGCCCAGAAAAGAGGAAAACTATTAGCGCAGGGAGCCAATTCTCTTTCCAGAAAGATGGATATTCAATGCTGTACATAGCTAGTTTGCTATGCCACAGGCTCTTTCTCTTCTTCTTTAATTTGCTTTTTTTGGCCACTTAAGTTAGGTATAAATCTATTACAGGTATTCTTAAAATGGAATAGGAGCCTAAATTTATAAAACAATAGGTTAAATTATTGAATTTTATCATAATCAAAGTGGCAAGCTTGGTCAAGAATCCTTAACTTGCGGACTATTATTGTTAGGATACTCCTCTTACCTTTCGATTACCTTACTAAGAATACTAGATATACTTTACATTGGTTACGTTAAAATGCGTTTAATCAAGGCTAAAAAGCGGCACTGTGCGTAATATAACACTTGTATTAACTATTCTTCTATATACATACTTTTGTATGGAGGCTCAGCAGAAATTTGACTGTGATGGCTCCGCCTATATTACTGTAGTGAATGAGAATCAAGAAACTTCATTAATTGAGTTATCTGTTGGTGATCAGGATGTAGTACAAACCACTCTTTTTTCCGGATTTAACAATAATGTAAATGCTATTGGTTTCAATAGGCAGGATAGTCTGATATACGGAATAGATCCGGAGGTACATCAGCTATTTAGAGTAGGCGCTGACGGTGTGGTCGAAGTAGTTAAATTCTTACCCTTAGAAGGGAATTATTTTGCCGGTGACATTTCTCCACAGAGCAACCAGTTGGTGTTATTCAATCCGGACTCTTTGGCTATTGTAGATCTTGATGATACAGAAATGCCAGTATCTTATGTACCTATCACTACCACTACGGATAGCTTGGGTGTATTCACCACTGACATCGCTTTTCACCCCATTACGCAAGTGCTTTATGGATACGATGCCGTGCAAGGGAAAATGATTACTATTGATATGAATTCGGGTGTAGTAGACAACACCACTTATCCAATACAAAATTTTAATAGTGGTCTGCCAGCCATGTTCTTTGACGCTCGTGCGGAGCTTTATGGAATAGGAACGAATAGTGCTGCTCAAGAATCCACCCTTTTTCATTTTGATATTGAAACAGGTAATGCTACTCGATCTGGTTTCCAAGGAGATTTTGGAGATCGAGATGGGTGCAGTTGCCCCTATACGCTTAAGCTTTTTCAAAAACAGAGAAATAATTTTTTGACTCCATGTGCTACACTTGAGTTGGTGATAACAGTTTCTAACTTAACTGGTCAAGAATTTACAGATTATGCATTAATTGAGCCTTTGCCAGAAGGATATATCATAGAGGAAATCAGTCGCAACCCATTTCAAAGCGCAGTTAGCTCTGGAGCAGGTACCAATACGCTTTCTTTGAGCGCCATGGACATACCCGTTGGAGTAGACAGTATAGTACTTCTAGTTCAAGTCCCAGAGAATGCTGGTGGAGAAATGCATGAAATTCAAGCGGCATTAAGCGGTCAAGATGCAGTGACGCAAAGCGAGGTCATGGTCCTATCAGACGACTTAGAAACAGGTGAGAAGAATGAATCCACATCGATAAATGTAGAAGAGGTAAGCAGCATATTTGAAGAAGTACTTCCAAGTTTTGTGGAGTTGTGTGAAGGCGACACCTTCTATTTTTCTATTCCCTCTGTTTCGGATATTGAATTTGTTTGGCGAGATAGTTTTGAATCTTTAGATCGAGCGTTTACGGAAAGTGGGGATTTTACCTTAGATGCAATAACTTCATGTGAAGTAGCGAGTATGGATTTAATGGTTAGAAATACTGAATTCGCTATTGATCTAGGAGGAGATATAGATATCAATCTTGGAGAGATTGTTACCTTAGAATCTGAGGTAAACAGTTTCACACCAATAGTAGATTATGTATGGTCTACTGCAGATGGAGAGATTCCTTGCAACCAATGTGTTGCCATTCAAGTCAAACCAAACTCAGATACAAAATATCTCTTAAGTGCCGAAAATGAAACCGGATGTACCACAACGGATGAGATTAATATTTTCGTAACTCGTGAAGTGTACGCTCCAAATATATTTAGTCCGAATAGAGATGGTATCAACGATTTTTTCTATCTGCAATCTGGCTTTCCAGGGGCCACTATTATGGAATTAAACATCTATAATCGTTGGGGGGCTCAAGTATTTGGAGGTCGAAATATCACTACTAATGATGAGCTTAATGGCTGGGACGGAACAACAAATGGTCAAATCGCCCATGCCGGCACTTATATCTGGACAGCTGCTGTGCAACTCAATGGTGGTCGAATTAGTCGAATAGAAGGCACATTTATCCTAGCTAGATAAAGGGCACTTCAATCAACAAGCTGGTACTATAGGCCCTTTTCAAGCTATTTATACCATTTAATTTTGTAATATTTTTAAAATACTCCACCTTTGTGGTTCATCTACTGTCTAGTAACATGCGGCTCTTAATAACATTGTGCTTTTTCATTTGCTTCTCTTCTATGAGTTTGGCCCAGTTGAACTTAAGCGTTAATGTCACTTCTGGTCGCACTTCGCCTTTAGGGCTGGACAATGTTTTGGACCGATTCAACGAATCCCGACCGTGGCTCCAATCTGAGCTTGGAGAGGTAGACTGGTTGAATGGATACGGTATTGGTCTTAGATATAAAATTGATCGTATTGCTTTTAATTTCAATTGGGAAAACCAAGTCAATAGAACGAGCGCAAGTGGTAGAGATCCAAATACCAACAGCGCCTTTGAACAAAGTTTATTTTTTAAAATAAGCACCTTTGGTTTTGGGATTGAGAGTTTTCTATCAGAGCGATTTAGTCTGCATGGCAGTTTTGAATTTAACAGATTTAGGGTGCGTGGCGAAGTCACTGGCTTGAATGATAGATTTGACTTGCTTAATAATTGGACTACAGGAAGTACTTTTTCTATTGGTTATAATTTTGTGGGAAGAGGATTAGTGCATGTTAGCATTAGGCCATATTTGACGGTTGGCTGGGATGAACACTCATTGGATGCCTTAGACGAAGGAATAAACCCCGATTTACCAAGGACAGACCCTATTAATGAAGAGTTTCTTAATTATGGCTTGAAAGTGATTTTCTATAATGGCCTTTGGTATGAATGAGAAGAGCGTATTGCTCTAAAAGAGATTGTATCTTAAAATGCAATAAATAGCCCTTACCCCATCTGTCCAATTGATTTTTTTGCCTTCTTTATAAGATCTGCCATAGTAGGAAATCCCTACTTCGTAAATACGAATGTCTTTAATCTTAGCGATTTTAGCAGTGACTTCTGGTTCGAAGCCAAATCTCTTTTCTTTGAGTTGTAAACCTTTGATGATGTCTTTTTTAAACATCTTATAGCAGGTTTCCATATCTGTCAGATTGAGGCCGGAGAACATATTAGATAGTGAAGTGAGAAATTTATTCCCCACTGAGTGCCAATAGAAAAGTATTCTATGAGGCTTACCACCCATAAACCTACTTCCGTAAACCACATCAGCCACACCATCCAAAATAGGTTTTAATAAAATATTATACTCTGCAGGGTCATATTCTAAGTCAGCATCTTGAACAACTATATAGTCTCCCGTAGCATTCTTTATACCTGTATGCAGAGCGGCGCCTTTACCTTTATTTCTTTTGTGATGGAATATTTGAATGTTTAAATCTGGATGATTTTGATGGTAAGCCAACAAGCGCTCCTTAGTATCATCTGTGGAAGCATCATTGATGATGATTATTTCTTTTTGTGTATTGAGCAGAAGTTCAACATCTCGAATCTTATCTAAAATCAAATACACAGTAGCTCCTTCATTGTAAACCGGAATTACAATAGATAAGATTGGATTTGGCTTCATAAATACGCTTAGACCTAAAATATTAAAAGAAATGGGTCTTTATTCTACCAGGTTGCGCCGCTGAACAATTTAGCAAGAACGTTCTGGTCATTTAAACAATTTATGTTTTCATTAATTTTTCAATTGTTTTTTCTAGCTCTGGGCTTTGAGGATTGATAGCCGCAAGCTTGCCTTCCTTATCAATCACGTAGATTCTAGGTATTCTAGAAGCACCATAAAGAGGTGAGTATTTTCTACTAGCGTCTACTACTTGGTAAGGCCACACTAAGCCGTCTTTCTTAATAGCGTCCACCCATTTTTTATTACTTGAGCCTCTTTCGAGAGCGACATTCATGATAGCGAATTTGTCCTTGTCGTATTTGTTATAAAGCTTTACTAATTTAGGATTTCCATAGCGCCTACATGGTCCACACCAACTCGCCCAAAAGTCAACTAAAACAACTTTTCCTTGGAGCTCACTTAATTGCATTATTTTACCATCCGGATTAGGTAAAGTAATATTAGGAACATGCTGTCCAATCTTTAACGGTCCATCTTCCATTCTCTTTCTTGCCTTCTGATTCTGTGTATTCATGGACTTTTTGATATTTTGATCATAGTAAGCTACTAGTTTTGAGCTTGGGTCCGCTTTTCTTAAGTTATTTAGTGATTTGAGATGCACTCCATTTCCTTGCCCGCCATATTGCAAACATCTACTTGTCATGAATGACTGCATATAAGGGTGCTTAGGAGAGTTGGCCATATCGTTGAAGTCCTTCAGTGTGATACTCCCTACACGGTATCTTTTATAATACTCTTGTAACACTCTTGAGCCTTCTGAGCCTCTTACTTCATAATCTCCTTTAAGCGGAGAATCTGCGATAGCGTTAAGAACGATACTGTTATCTTCTTCACTTTCATACACAAAAGGATATAAAGTCGTATTGTGCTGAAGAGAGTATGCCGCCTTTAAAGCATTTGGTACTTCAAAAGTATAGGAGCCATTACTTTTTAATTGTACAGTGTTAATCAAAACTGAATTTCCTTCATATCTCAGGAGAGATACTTCTCCCTGACCTCCCTCTATAGTACCACTTAAGCGAAATCCATTTTCCACAGGAGGCTCTTCACAGGAAAACAGAAACACCGCTAATATGAAAAAAGCAATAGAATGAATTTTGAATATATGTCTCATGTAGAATGACTTTTTTAAACTTGAGCATCAAATTGCAAAAAATATAGCTTAGTTGCCAAGTATTAATGGCAATCCGTCTTCTCCACCACCAATAATGACCACTTTTGAGTTGTCAGACTTAGCCATCTCTAGCGTAGCTTCTATACCCTTATCTTTTAATATCTTATCTGTCAAAGAGGTATTTAACAAATCATTGGCTTTTGCCTTTGCCTCTGCTTCAATAACCTTACGCTCCGCCTCTTGCCTTTCCTGATCAAGGATATATTCAAACTTCAAGGCCGTTTGTTCTGCCTCAAGTTTTTCTTCAATCGCCTCTTTTACCGTAGCTGGTAATCCAATATCTTTAATCAATACTGCATCTAAGATAATATGCTTTTTAGTGATAGCGTCTCTAGTTCTTTCAAATATCTCGGTCTGAATTGTTTCTCTCTTACTTGAGTACAATTCTTCTGGCAAATACTTACCAATGATCTCCCTTGTAGCAGCCTTCAAGTCAGGAATTACAATACTACGTTGGTAGTCCGTACCCACCTCGTTATGTAAAAAAGCCAGTTGATTAGGAGTAGGCTGGTATCTATAGGATACATCTATAGTAATATTCAAACCATTCTTTGATAAAACTTGCATCTTTTCATCTGCTTGGTTAATCCTTACATCATATACATAAAGTTTGTTCCATGGCGCAATGACATGAAACCCTTGATCATATGGAGTGCTTTTCATATCCAAACCTCCTCCAAAGCGCTTAAACAATACTCCACGATGTCCCGCGTCAATGGTGACAAACAAACTATTTGAAAGGGCTATGATGAGGATAATGGCTACAAAGGCGATTATTCCTAGTGATGCTAATTTATTCTGATTCATTGTTTCTTATTTAATTCTAATGTAATATAAAGCAAACTTGCCTCAAAAATAAGACATACTCAAAAGAAATTGGTTTGGAACTTTTCTGCTTTTTATTTTGCCCAACATCTTCGTTAAAAAATGTCGCTGATGCCTGCGCGACAACTAGTTGGCGTGCTAAGGCATTTTAGAGAAAAAATCTCGCCTCGACAAGCTTGTCTCGGTTATTTCCTTAAAAAGATACGCTGTATCTTTTTTGCTTCGCATCAGTCAGTCATGCCTCGAATTTGATCAAAATAAAGGCGCATAAATTGCCCCATACCACTTTCCATTGAGTAAATTCCGACACAATGTCCATCAAATATAGCTTTACGGCTTAAATATATAGACTAATACGATTTAAGGTGTCGTATAAGATTTTGAATAGAATTTTTCAAGATTAAGGCATGATTGACTGTTGCGAAGCAATTTTGATCCTTTGGATAAAAATAAGGAATCCCGCCTGGATGACCGGACGGACAGGGAATCGTAGCAAATTTGCTGTGGAATGAAATAATCACCCAATAACCTTAGCTATCACAAGCATTTTTAACGTAGAGATTGACAAATTATATCAAAAGATGCACGACATTCTAAAGCGTAAGTGGTATTTACGTTATCTTTAAAGTAGTGTTGGTACATAGCTCTCAAATAGATTTAGAAGCAAAAATGACAAAATTCACCTTTTTACCGATCCTCCTCCTAGTTTTAGCTATATCTTCTTGTTTTGGACAGCAAGCTGAAAAGCTTTCTTTTGTTGACACACCAGATACGCTTAATAAAAAAAGAGCACTCACGGTAGGGATCACCGCAGCGACACTATATACTGGATCTTTGATTACGGTTAATGAGTTTTGGTATAAAGACTTTCCAAGGACTTCTTTTCAGACTTTTAATGATTGGGGCGAATGGGAGAATATGGATAAATATGGTCATGCCTTTAGCGCCTATTCAGAAACAAAATTGTTCTATCATGCTAGCCGCTGGACGGGTTTGTCCTCCAAAAATTCTGCTCTCGCAGCTGTTGCTTTTAGCACTTTAGCGCAAACCTCCATTGAAGTATTGGATGGCCATTCTGCGCAATGGGGTTGGTCATGGTACGATGTAGCCTATAATACTGGTGGCACTCTCTTATTTGGTGTACAACAGTATGTGTGGGATGAGCAAAAAATCAAAATGAAATTTAGCTATACACCTATTAATTACAGCACCTCTCCTATTTCGAACAACAATCAAACTTCTACAATCCTCGATAGGGCTGAAGAATCATTTGGAACTGGACCGGCAGAACGGATACTCAAAGACTACAATGCCCAGACCATTTGGCTATCTCTTAACCTCAAATCTGTACTTGCCAATAACAATCAAAAATTTCCTTCTTGGCTAAATCTAGCTGTTGGATACGGTGCTGAAAATACCCTTGGTGCTTTTGGAAATGGATGGGTTAGGAATGGTGAAAGATTTGTTCCTACTGATTTTCAAAGACATCAACAATTGTTTTTCTCCTTTGATATCGATCTAGAGAAGCTACCTGTTCGTAACAAAGCCTTAAGAGGTTTATGTAAAATATTGAACATTATTAAAATACCATCCCCCACAATGGAGTTTAATACTTTAGGCGAACGCAAGTTTCACTGGTTATATTTTTAAGAAAAAAACAAGAATGAACAAAACAGTCTTCCTCTTTTTATACCTATTATTATTTCTTCAATATTCTAATGCTCAAAATGTTGTTTGTGGCCACGATTTAGTCATGGCAAAAATGAATAAAATATACCCTGCATATCAAAAGGATCTTGATCGTTCTTTTAATGAGGCAAAAGAATATTCAAAAAATTTACGGTATCCAAATACGACACTTACTATCCCTGTTGTAGTTCATCTTGTCTGGAAGGAAGAAGAAGAAAAAATTGATTCTTCTTTTATTCTTTCCCAAATAGATGTCCTGAACGAAGACTTCCAAAGACTTAATGAAGATGCAGATAATGTCCGAGCTATTTTTGATGATGTTGTCGGAGACCCCATGATACGATTTGATTTAAAAGAAATAAAAATTGTTCAAACAGATACCATTTTTGAAGTCAACATCTTGGCTAATGAATTACCAGACTATATAAAAGTAACTGGACAAGGCGGAAGTGATGCTGTAGACCCTAGTCGAAATCTCAATATCTGGATTTGTAATCTACAACCCATATTTTTTGGTGGCGTGTTTGCTGGGCAACTACTTGGCTATGCATATCCACCTAACGACTTAAGCAATTGGCCAGAAGGGGTAGAATTTCCCGAAGGAGCACTAGAAGGAATAGTACTTGACTATAGAACAGTTGGCAAAAACAGCCCTTTCTTAATACCCATCGGAGGGGGTGTGGAATTGCAATTGGTTAAAGGAAGAACAGCCACACATGAAATTGGTCACTATCTAGGACTAAGGCATACCTGGGGGGATGGCCAATTTGGCTCTAGCTGTAATGAAGATGATGGTATAGCAGACACTCCAAATTCTGGAATGCAAACTATCTTCAATTGTGACACACTACAAAACTCTTGCATATCAGCAGTTGATGATCTACCAGATATGATTGAAAACTTTATGGACTCAGCAGATGAGTCATGCCAAAATAGTTTTACCCAAGGTCAGATAAATTTGATGCGTGGGGTTTTAGAACTTCAAAGATGCGGACTAGTCGAAGTTTGTGATGATGTCGCCACTACACAGTTGATACAAACTCCCGTAGACATTTTCCCTAATCCCAGCTCAGCTATATTCTATATACAATCAGAGAACTTTGGCCTTTCAAATTTTGACTTTATTATCTACAATAGCTCTGGCCAAGCATTTCCTATCCAAATAAAAAATCAAGCAATTGACCTTAAGCGTTTTCCATCAGGAATATATTATCTGACAGGAAGCAATAAAACGCATTGGATTCAGAAAAGATTGATCAAGATGTAAGTGTGGTTTTGCAATTTTAAAAGTTAAATGAATTTACCAAACAAAAAAAGAATTCAACCCAATGGGTTGAATTCTTTTTTTTTTGTAATCTCTTGGTATCTACTTATTACTTTTGCTTCAACACAAAACGCTTCGTAAATTTCTGCCCATTCTTTTCCGCTTGAAAAAGATAAACTCCACTTGGATGATCTGACAAATCATACGTATTGTTAAATCGACCATCAAATTTTTCTAATACTTTTTCTTCGACAATCTTTCCATCGAGAGCAATGATACGAACCGTTACTTCATCGTCTGCTTTAGAAGCATCCATACCAAACTTTACATTGATTTCTCCTTCAGAAGGATTGGGGCTCAAGTCAAAATCAGTTAACTTAATGGCACCACTTGTTTCAAAATCACTTCTAGCATCATCCTCTTTTCTTTCTTTGATAATGATACGCTCTACCCGAGTTGAAGTATTCTCTTGCAAGCCATCTCTCCTTGGTAGTTTTTCTAATACTGGACGAAGAGTAAGCTTCTTTCCATCACGGAGGACTTTTACTTTTACCTCACCCCCTATTTCATGTGCTTTAATAGTAGAAATAGTTTGATCCAAACTAAGCATTTCTGCCTTTCCTATGCTAGTGATGATATCTCCTGCTTGAATTCCTGCTTTTTCAGCAGCGCTTCCTGCCAACACCTCATCTATAATGATTGCATCCTTGTGGGCACCTTGCAATATCACCCCTAAACTTGGAGAATCATCGTCTATTCTTTCTCTCTTAAAATGATGTCTCTTTCTACCATGACCTCCTCGCATAAAATCCTCTTCTACCCAAGTATTCCTATTACTATACTTATCATAATCACTCAATTCTATGTCGACCACATTTGCGATACCATCGCGCATATAAGTAAGCTTTACAGCTTCTCCCGGCAAATAGGACTTTATCACTTTACTCAAAGATTCAAAGTCGGAAATTTTCTTTCCTTCAATAGACATAATGACATCATCCACTTGCAGTCCAATTTTTTCAGCAGAAGAACCCTTGACTATACTCCCTATCGGCAAACCGTTCTCACTAGGTACTTTCGTAGTTACGCCCAAAAACGCCAAACCTTCAGAAGACTCTTCACGCTCAATGAAGAATATTTTTTCACCTTCTCCAATCTCAATATCCTCGCCTTCCAAAATACGCTCAAGATCGAATTCTTCTCCTTCTTCGAATTTCATAATACGAATCTTTTTATCTCCAAAGTCACCATCTTTCACTTCTTCACCATTGATATACACCTTGTCTCCTTTCACCTCGATTTCCATATCATGTTCTTCGATGATGATTTTTTCTTCTTCAGATAAATTATTTCTCTTCTTTATTATTTTTGTAATCTTCTTAGTCTCTCCATCGTCTGTCTTTGCACCACCAATCTCACTGACATTCACATTTATATTGATATCCACTTCCTCCTTATCATAAGCGTCCAGTTGCTTTTGTATCAAAGCATCTAGTTCTTCCTGGCTCATCTCCTCCCCTTCAATTACTAGTTCATTTACTTCAGTATTCCCATCCTGATCAGTGATTGTCACCGTAATTTCATATGTCTTTTGACTCACCTGCGCATACCCAAATTGAGTACCCAGTATGAATATCAAAATCATCAAATTTTGGAATCTTTTCATCATCATAAATTTTAGTTCTCCAAATATAAGATTTCTCTCATTTCGATATTTTAATGTAAACGTTAAAGTCAGGTTAATATTTGTTTGGGCGTGCCCAAGTAAGCGCACCTGGATAGATCCAAAATTCATGTTATTTATGGCGCTTACTTGGTCGCTACGTCCGCTAGCTCGTTATTCACTCGGCCTGCCAAAAAGGGCAGTCTGCCTTCCTACGTCGGCACTAGCTACCATCGCTCACGCAAAGATCTTGTTTTATTTCTAGCCTTGAATTTCTTACAGAAGTTAAGAAAAAGTAAAATTGAGCCCTTCATGTAGCACTGCAAAAATATGCTCGTTTAAGAATTATAGTAATTCTGCGTAATTTGCCATTCATGAAAAGAAGGTCAATTTGGATAATCATCGGTTTGATGTCTGTTGCCATGATAGGCATCGGGGCACTGCAGATGTATTGGATTAATTGGTCTATCAACCTCGGAAAACAAAATTTTGAAACTAGTATCCAAGATGCCTTGAGTAATGTAGCTAGAAGTCTGCGTGTTCAGGAAGAAAAAGAAATCAATTCTAGGGCCTTTTCTAGTGTTAAGGAAGGCGATCAATTTTATCTTGATAGAAACTCAAGATCCATTGCGCAACGTCTCCCTCCCCCGCTAAAATTACAACAACTCATAGAACGAGAACTAAGTTCAAGAGGTATATATACAGAATATCGATACGGCGTATTTTCAACTAATCGAAACAGCTTCGTTATCAAAGATGGAAATTATCAAGTAGACAATTTGGGCCCCAAAGTTCTTTCCCCAGAGTACTCTGATACTGAACTCCTGCTTATTAACTCTCGATACAAAATCCCTTTATACGCTTCAGGCATGAGTACACCTGGGTATTTATACTTGCATTTCCCATACCTTAATAGCTTTGTATGGAATAACACTTGGAAGACCTTGTTGGCCGCTTTACTATTTACTGGAGTAATTTTGTTCTGTTTTATTTATACCATCCTGATTGTATTCAGACAAAAGAAGGTCTCTGAAATGAAGACGGATTTTATCAACAACATGACCCATGAATTCAAGACCCCTATTGCTACTATCTCTTTAGCAGCAGACTCTATACAAAGCCCGATGATTAGCGGAAACAAAGACAAGGTAAATCGCTTCGCTAGCATTATCAAACAAGAGAATAAAAGAATGCTTGAGCAAGTAGAAAAGGTACTTCAGTCTGCCAAATTTGATCGGGAAAACCTCGACCTCAAATTGACGCAAGTAGATATCCATACCTTGATCCAACAAGCTGTCGACAATATCTCTCTTCAGGTATCTCAAAAAGATGGTACAGTACAATCAAGCTTGAACGCTCAAAAGCATCTTATAGAAGCAGATGCCAACCATATTTCTAATATTATCCATAATCTTCTAGACAACGCTAATAAGTATACTCCAAAGACGCCTCATATTAAGGTGATTACAAAGGATAAAGCAGAAAGTATAGAAATCACCATCCAGGACAATGGTATTGGTCTTAGCAGAGAAGCTCAAAAGCATATTTTTGAGAAATTCTACCGAGTACATACGGGTAACTTGCACGATGTCAAAGGCTTCGGACTTGGCTTAAGCTATGTGAAAGCGCTCGTTACTGCCCATAATGGGACTGTGAATGTGAAGAGTGAACTAGGAAAAGGCAGTAGTTTTATTCTAAATTTCCCCTATTTACAGCCAAAACAGTAAGTTTTATTAACATTTTAAAGGAATGGTCAAATGTTAAAATTTATTTGTGGATATTTCGTTATACCTTTAGGTTACGGCTTGACAAGGCTATACTTAACAAGATATTTAACTACTAAAACTAAAATCACGCAAGAATATGCCAAACCAGAACATTTTATTGGTTGAGGATGACCAAAATTTTGGTGATGTACTTCGCTCCTATTTAGAAATGCATGACTATATAGTCACTTTAGCACAAGATGGTGAAGAAGGCCTAATCAGTTTCAAAAAAGGAGAATTCGATCTTTGCATCTTTGATGTAATGATGCCCAAGAAGGATGGATTCACTCTCGCTAAGGATGTAAGAGAAATAAACAAAGAAGTACCTATTATCTTCTTGACTGCTAAGACTATGAAAGAAGATGTTCTTCAAGGATTCAAAATTGGAGCAGATGACTATATTTCTAAGCCATTCAACTCAGAAGAACTTCTACTAAGAATACAGGCGATCATGAAGAGATCAGGAGGAAAGCCTGAGCCAGAAGAAGAAATCAAAGAGTTTGTTCTTGGAGACTATCACTTCAACTTCCCACTCCGTATATTGACTTATCAACCAAATGGCGAATTTGACAGCAAGGACAAGTTATCTCCAAAGGAAGCTCAACTGCTCAAGATGTTTTGTCAAAATGTAAATGATATTTTAGCTAGATCAGAAGCACTTACAAAAATTTGGGGCGAAGACAATTACTTCACCGCAAGAAGTATGGATGTATTTGTAACCAAGCTCAGAAAATACTTAAAGAAAGATAGCAAGTTGGAAATTGTGAATATCCATGGAAATGGATTCCAACTGCAAGTAAAAACAGAAGAGCAGGCCTAATCAATAACCTTCAAATAAAAAGAGCCGAATCTGATGAATCTGATTCGGCTCTTTTAGTTTTATAATTATGACATCATTACTACATGATGCAACGATTATTCAGTGTCATCTTCCGGCTTATCAACCCCATTTTCATTCATGCCATTCTCAATGAAAGCTTCTTTCTCGGCAATTAATTCATCTGCGGATACAGGTCTTGCGCCAATTAAGCGCTCTACATCTGACTTAAGTAGTACTTCCTTACTTAACAATTGCTTAGCCAAAATCTCCAACTCTTGGCCTCTCTCCTTAAGCAACTCAATAGCTCTTTGATATTGTCCTTCTACGAGCTTTCTTACCTCATCATCTATTAATGTTGCCGTATCATCGGAGTAAGGTCTTTGGAAGTTATTCTGAGCCATATCATAAAAAGAAACTTGACCTACTTTTTCGTTCATCCCGAAAACGGTGACCATACTATAAGCCATCTTTGTTACCTGATCCAAATCACTCTGAGCACCAGTAGATATCTTACCAAATATAATCTGCTCAGCGGCTCTACCTCCGAATGTCATACACATTCTATCCAAAAGTGCTTCCGTTCTAGTGATATACTCTTCCTTTGGTAGGTATTGAGCATAACCCAAAGTACCAACTCCTCTTGGGACGATAGTCACTTTGATAAGCGGAGAGGCATGTTCTAAAAACCATCCACATACCGCATGACCTGCTTCGTGGTAAGCAATAATTTCTTTTTCCTTCGGAGAAATAAACTTATTCTTCTTCTCCAAACCTCCTATCACTCTATCCAATGAATAGTTGAAATCGTCCATGTCTACGGACTTCTTATTTCTTCTAGCAGCTACTAGTGCAGCTTCATTGCATATGTTAGCAATATCTGCTCCCGCAAAACCTGGCGTCATCTCCGCTAAGATGTTTGGTTCTACACCAGCACTTATCTTTATATTATTCAAGTGAACCTTGAAGATAGCTTCTCTTCCAGCAAGGTCAGGACGATCGATTCCAATCTGTCTATCAAATCTACCTGGACGCATTAATGCTTTATCTAGCACATCATGGCGATTAGTTGCCGCCATTAGGATTACTCCTTTATCTGTACTAAAGCCATCCATCTCTACTAAAAGCTGGTTCAACGTATTTTCTCTTTCATCATTTCCTCCTTGGAATTGACCTTTACCTCTAGCTCTACCAATTGCATCTATCTCATCAATAAATACGATACATGGTGCCTTTTCTCTAGCTTGCTTAAATAGGTCTCTTACTCTAGAAGCCCCTACCCCTACAAACATCTCTACGAAATCTGATCCTGAAATAGAAAAGAATGGAACACCAGCTTCACCTGCTACAGCTTTAGCCAATAAGGTTTTACCAGTACCTGGAGGGCCTATCAAAAGAACTCCTTTAGGTATCTTACCTCCAAGGCTAGTATATTTTTTAGGATTCTTAAGAAAATCAACCACCTCCATGACTTCTTCCTTTGCCTCATCCAATCCAGCTACATCTTTGAAAGTGACATTAACTTTTGCATTTTGATCAAAAAGCGCGGCTTTAGATTTCCCAATATTGAAAATCTGAGAACCAGGTCCTCCTGCTCCCCCGCCCATTCGGCGCATAATAATCAGCCAGATAGCTACCAACAAAAAGATAGGCAGTAACCATCCAAGAATGGTAGCCCAATAATTGTGTTCTTCATCAAACTCAATATCCAATCTTTGATTATTCGGCAATTTAGCCTCCCATTTATCCAGATCATCTTTTAATACCTTTGCTTCTGGAGATTGGCAGTAGTAATTTTCTGCTTGGCCCAATTTGTTAACTGAAGCTTTTTCCTTATGAGGTGGCTTATCAAGTGCCTCGGGTGTTAAGAATACCTTGGCTTTTTTATCATTGACCAAAACGATTTTATCCACATCTCCATTTCTTACATATTGTTCCAATTGAGAATAGGTGATTTTATCAATCTGACCATATGAAGCTAGAAATAACTGAGCTGCGATAATCATCAAGGCTATAGCACCATAAATCCAATAACTATTGAATTTTGGCATTCCTGGCTTTTTATTATCTTCTTTATTTTCCATTAACTATTGTTCAATACTTAAAAAACGTCTTTTTTTTTCAAAGGTTGGCTCATATGCCTTATTCTCGACGTATGACAAGGATATCACTACAAAGTTTCATATTCTGTCAACACAGCATCACTCCATAAATCCTCTAATTCGTAATACTTTCGTGTTTCTTTATAAAAGACGTGCACAACTACATTAAAGTAATCCATTAGTACCCATAAAGCATTTCGTTCTCCTTCTACATGAGAAGCTAAAGTAGCTGCCTCATGCTTGAGTCTTTTCCGGATATTTGCTGCGATAGAGCTAACCTGTGTATTGGAGTCTCCCTCACAAATAATAAAAAAATCTGTAGGTGCGTCCTCTAATTCTCTAAGGTCTAATTTGATAATGTTCTTCCCTTTTATATCTTGAATGCTGTCTATGATTAAATCATTCAGCTGCTCTACGGAATCAGTGGTTTTAACTTTTTTCGGTGAATTCAAATTCTAAACTCCTATTAATTTAAGGTTTGTGTAATAAGTTTTTCAAACGCGATACAAAGTGAAGAAAACTAGGCAATTATGTGCAAAAATTAAAGAGTTAAATTAATTTTAGTTTTCTAGTATATCAACGCTCTAAATACTCAATTATTAGCATATGAAGTTACGATATATTATAATCATATAACTCATATTATGAACACTCTTTTTGTGGGAAAGGTTCTTTTACGCCATAATAGCCTCAAATCTACTAATCTAAGTGCTCAAAGCCTATTAGCAAGCGATAATCCTCCAGAAGGAACCACTATCGTCGCAGATGTACAAACCGAAGGAAAAGGCCAAAGGGGGAATACCTGGAAAAGCCCTCAAGGGGTGAATTTGCTCACTTCCTTTATTTTATTTCCGAAGCATTTATTGCCCAAACAGCAATTTCTACTCAACATGGTTACAAGCCTGGCCTTATTAGACTTAGCTAATGAACTAGGAATATCTGACGTAAAAATAAAATGGCCAAATGATATTTATGTAAAGAAGAAAAAGCTAGCCGGCATTTTAATTCAAAACAATATAACCGCTCAAAAAATCATGGCCTCCATTATAGGCATAGGCCTGAATGTGAATCAAACAGAATTTGACCCAAGTCTTCTTAATCCTACGTCTATTAAAATCTGCCATGGTGAAGAGAATCTTGATCTTGAAAAGATATTAGAACGGGTTTGCTATTTTTTGGAGAAAAGATATCTACAAACAAAATCTAGCAAAGGCATAAAAGAACTTCGCGAGCTCTATACTGCAAACATGTATCAAGTAAATAAAGTAGCTAGCTATAATATAAATGATAAGACTCAAGCAGGTATTATAGAAGGTGTAGATGAATTCGGTAAACTTCTTTTGCAGTTAGAAAACCAAACTAGAGCATTCAATCTTCAAGAAGTAAAGTTTTTACTTTAATAGTTTTCTCTACAAATAGAATACGCTGCTTGTTCAATTCGTACCCTTGTCATACATTGACATTATAGAATTAAGTTCCATCTAAGAAGAAAATATTATGCTCTTCTAACAATTTTGCAGTTTTAACAAGTCTTTTATTTGTAAGCATCCGTCCAAGTACATAGACCTATGATTTGGTGTTAGGTAGCAGTCTGT